>JAFSLT010000006.1 GCA_017448285.1 Clostridia bacterium | reverse complement strand
GGATTTTACGTACGAAGTAGAAAATATTAATAACACCGCAAAACTTGTAAAATATAACGGTAATGCCACAGAAGTAAATATTCCCGAAAGAATTGCAGGAAAAAGGTATGCCGTCACAACAATTGGCAATGCAGCATTCAAAAATAATAAAGATATAGTATCTGTTACCGGTGATTCAATTAAAAAAATTGAGGATAGTGCCTTTGAAAATTGTAGTCAACACAACGGGACAACTTGGACGAACAATACTGGGTTAAATAATTTAAATTTCCAAAATGTAATCTTTATTGGTAGTAAAGCGTTTTATGATGATGATGCATTAATAAATTTATCATTTGAAAGTGCCACTTATATTGGGGATTCAGCATTTGCAAAATGTGACTGTATGGAATCGTTAATGATTCCAAATGCAGCTTATATTGGTAACAATGCATTCGAAGAATGTGATGATTTGAAAAGTATAACCATTAACAATGCGACTTACATTGGAAGTCAAGCATTCAAAAATGCCAGTGATCTTAATAGTCATCTTGGGGTGGTTGATGCTATAAGTTTAGTTTACTGTGATATTGATATTTTTTCAGGATTAGCAGACCCAATTACTTTACAAAATATTCCTAAAAACATGAGAAATTTTGATTGGGAAAGCAGAAAAGGAAAAACATTTGAACAAGTTACAATAAATTTTTCAGATATAAGTATAAAACCTGCAGCTACAATAGATGACAAGAGTGAACTTGAAGATAAAATTGAAAAAATAAAAGAAGATTTATCTACCAAACATGGTGGTATACAAATAGAACATGAAAATTATATGGAAAATAGTGAAGGATATAAGACAGAAATGGGGATTTCTTTGAAATACTATCCGATTAGATTTTATCCTAAAGACATTGACGAAGGCATAAAGAATAATTTTACTGACATAGTTTTTTTAATATTAGTGACAAATTTTAAGTATAATTATACAACTGAATTTGTATATAATGGTCAAGAACAAAATCCAACTTTTATAATTAAGGATGGTGAATATACTTTACAACAAGACGTAGACTATGAAATCGAATTTGACAGTGTTGAATTAGATAAAAATCTAACAGACGTTGGGGAAAAAACAACAACTATAAAATTTATAGGAGCATACAAAGATTTAGATAATATAACTAAAACTTTCAAAATAATGCCAAAAGACATTTCAGGTCTTACAGTCGAGGTCGAAGGAGAAACTGAGCACACTTATGATGGCAATAATTGGAATCCTGAATTTGTTATAAAAGATGGCGAAACCAAATTAGAAATTGATAAGGATTATATTGTTCAATTTGATCAAAATATGAAAGACATTGGTACAAAAAATGTAAAAATTAAATATATAGGAAATTATACAGGCGAAAAAGATGTCAAACTTAGAATTGTTGTGGATAAATCAAATTGGGGCGAAGTTAATAAAGAACTTCAAGAAAAATATGGCATTATAAACTATGTGGACAATGAAGGCAAAACCAGCGCTGAAGTAACCGGAAACGAAATGATTTGGCTCAAAGAGAGTTCTGATGGTACAAGTGCTTGGTACGCAATTGATAACACGAACGGAACTTTTAAACAAGGCTCGAGATTTTGGGTCCAGTGGCTCAGCCCGGAGGTTAACAAGGAAGAATTTGAAAAATATTACAATAAATTAGATGATGAACACAAAAACCAAGTTGAAAATAACAAATTATGGATATTTTTAACAGGAGTTACTGACCCAGATGGCAATGATTATTCAAATTTAGAAAGAAATGTTAATTATTATATTCAACTCGGAGAAGACTGGGATGAAGACGACGTAAAAGCTGTTTTTATATCTGATAAAAATGACGATGTTTTGCAAGTTTTGTTTGAAGATGTAAATACTCCCGAAGGAACTTTCAAATGTGCTAAAATTTTGATGCAACACTTTTCGCCTTACGCAGTTTATGATCCGATTGACAGCTTTGTGCCTGACACTGTGCCCGATGATCAAAAAAAAGAGCCAGAGGAAAAACAAAAGAATGACAATAATGAAAGCTTAATACCAAATGATGATAAAAATAGCAATAATGGCAAAAATTTCTTAATTAATCCCACAAAAGAAAATTTTGGCCAAGCAATTAAGTCCGGATTAATTACCAAAATTTCCATTTTATTTTTCTTAATTTTAATTCCATCGGCGTTAATTTTTAACAAAATTATTAAAAAAGCAAAAATAAATAAAGATTAAATTAAATTTCTTTCGAAACTTAAAAATTAAATTGGAAGTGTTCACTCCGGCGGCGCCGGAGAGAATTTATGTTTACTTTTTTAGCGTAATACTTTATAAAAGACTTTACTTTTTAAAGTTTCAGAATTATCATGTTAATTATGATTGAACACAATGCTTCAGCTGGAATAGAAATAAAAAACCTGGATCTTTTTTATGGAAAATTTCAGGCTTTGAAAAAAATTAATATAATCATGAAAAAAAACGAAGTTACCTCATTTATAGGTCCTTCGGGTTGTGGCAAATCCACTTGCTTGCGCTGCATAAATCGTATGAATGATTTGTACGATTGCCGCATAAATGGTGAAATTCTGATTGATGACAAAAATATTTATGCACCAGATACCGATGTTACAAAACTGCGGCGAGATGTGGGTATGGTTTTTCAAAGACCGAATTTATTCGAAATGAGCATATATGATAATATTGTTTACGGCCCAAGAGCTCACGGGATAAAAAAAAGATCAGATTTGGATGATATAGTCGAGTTTGCGCTAAAATCGGTTTATTTATGGGATGAACTGTCGCCTAGGTTAAAATCGAATGCTTTAAGTCTTTCGGGCGGTCAGCAGCAGCGTTTGTGCATCGCGCGCGCGATTGCAGTTTTTCCAAAAATTTTGCTAATGGATGAGCCGACTTCGGCGCTGGACCCGGTTTCTACCTTAAAAATTGAAGATCTGGTATATCGTTTGAAAAAAGATTATACTGTTATACTGGTAACTCATAATATGCAGCAGGCGGCAAGGCTTTCGAACGTTGTGGCATTTTTTTTAAGGGGCGAGCTTGTTGAATATGACGATTCTTATACTTTTTTTAATAATCCTAAAGATAAAAGAATCGATGCATATGTTACCGGACGTTTGGAACAAACTTGAATTTTAAAGTTTGTCTGCTTATTTTGAACCTAAAAAGGAGTTTTTAATGCATTATATTGATAGAGTTTTAGAAAATTTGGTAAAAAAAAATCCCGGCGAAAAAGAATTTCATCAGGCGGCTACCGAAGCTTTAAAATCAGTAAAACCGATTGTGGATTCTAATAAAATTTATGAAGAACTTTCGGTTTTAGAGCGTTTGACAGAACCCGAGAGAACTATATCTTTCAGAGTTTCTTGGAAGGACGATAATAACAAAATACATGTGAACAAGGGCTACAGAGTGCAGTTTAACAGCTGTATTGGGCCTTTTAAAGGTGGGCTAAGATTCCATCCTTCGGTCAATTTATCGATCATGAAATTTTTGGCATTTGAGCAAACTTTTAAGAATGCGATAACTGGTCTTCCGATTGGAGGCGCCAAAGGCGGGAGTGATTTTGACCCTAAAAATAAATCTGATTTTGAAATCATGAATTTTTGCCAAAATTTTATGCTTGAACTTTTCAGGCACATAGGTGCCAGCACTGATGTTCCTGCAGGTGATATAGGAGTTGGTGCGCGCGAAATCGGGTATCTTTTTGGGTATTATAAAAAGATTAAAAATTTACATGAAGGAGTTTTAACCGGCAAAGGGCTAGATTATGACGGTTTGGCAGGCCGCAAAGAAGCTACAGGATTTGGCCTTATTTATTTTACAGAAGAAATGTTAAGAGAAAACAATGAAACTTTAAAGGGTAAAACTGTTTGCGTTTCGGGCGCCGGGAATGTTGCGATTCATACTGTTCAAAAAGCGCAGGAATACGGTGCCAAAGTTGTTACGATGTCCGATTCTTCCGGCTGGATTTATGACAAAAACGGAATTAATCTCGAGTTAGTAAAAAAAATAAAAGAAAATAATCGAGGCAGAATATCCGGTTACCTCGAATTTGAGCCGAGCGCTAAATATACGGCAGGAAAATTTAATTGGGACGTTCCGTGTGATGTGGCTCTACCTTGCGCTACTCAAAACGAAATTTTGCTTGATGATGCTAAGAATTTGGTAAAAAACGGCGTGAAATTTGTCTCAGAAGGCGCTAATATGCCAACGAGTCTTGATGCGACTAATTATTTTGTTGAAAATAAAGTTATTTTTGGTCCTGCAAAGGCTGCAAACGCCGGCGGAGTTTCATCTTCGGTTATCGAAATGAGCCAAAACAGTTCAAAAATGACGTTTGATTCTGAATTTTCGCACAATAAGCTTGAATTTATAATGAAATCTATTTTTAAAAATGTTTCGCAAACCGCTTGTGAATTTAACCAAAAAGGCAATTATATTTTGGGTGCGAATATTTTAGGTTTTAAAAAAGTTTCATCTGCGATGATTTCGGAAGGCGTTATTTGAAAAAATTTAAAAAAACGAAAATTTTGATTAAGAATTGTTTTTAGTAAAATAAATTTTATTTCTGATATTAAATTTTAATTATGTAAAAATCAAAATATTTTTTATGGCGTTGTAGGAAAGAATATTTCCATCTGATTTAATGATGCCATTTTTTGAAAAAATGATTGACAAATAATTTTAGTAACTTATAATAAAATTGTCCATTTTTAAAATGGTAGATAATTTAATAAGTTTTGGAGTTTTTTTATGTTTCATATACTTCGTAAAAATATCTGTTTTTTTACTTGTGCTGTGGTTTTAGCTAGCGCAAGTATAGAAATGAAAGTTAATGCTGGTTTTGGGTGCAAAGCTGCTTCGATTACTCTTGGTACTTTCTCTACAATGTTGGGTTTGATTAACCTTTTACAGGCTTCAGGTATTGATATTTTCGTCAATGATACTGACGCAGACGGTAAATGCAAAAAAGAAGAAGGAACTTTCGGTTTATATGGTCCCATTGGCAAATGGATTGGTAGACCATATAGTGGTGAGATTAGGGGTAAAAAAACAAATTTGGTAATGAATGGTAAAGAATATTATAGTTACGATGATGATAGTCAAGAAGCAGGTAAATTAGCGCCGGTAGTCACGGGCATTGGTAAAATTGTTTTAGGTGTTGGTGGGATAGCATTGGGAGTTATCGGTTAATTTATTTCTTTATGTGACTTTTGCCGAGTTTAAACTTATGAGATTTAAAATTCGTTAAAAAGTATCAAGTGTTTTCTCCGGCGACGCCGGAGAAATTAGTTTAACTCTTTTTTTTTTTTATAAATTATCGACATAATATTTTTTCCACAATCTCTGCTTTACCATTTCTTTTTTTTTTTCTGGAATTTCATTATCTTTATCAATTTTCTCACATTCCTTTTTGAATTCTTCACTTCTTTTACCAGCATCTGAGTTTTTAAATTTTTCATCGCTAATCTTAAGACCAACCAATGTCGCGGCACTAATAAATGCTGATAACCCCACAAAAGAACCTGCCATAATACCAAATATTTTTAACGGACTAGGTGGTTTTCTCGTAACATTAACAACGTTTGTTGATTTAATTTTATTTGTTGTATCAGCGTTATTCACTCCTCCAAAAAATATTGAGCCAAGAATTGCGACTATAAATTTTTTCTTTTGTCTAATCATAAATTTCACCTCCACATTTTTCAAACCATTGAAAGTATAACATATCTTTTTTAATATGTCAATAAAAAAAATTGGTTTCTCTCCGGCAGCGCCGGAGAAAATGACTTTTTTCGAAACATTAAGATATTCACTTTTATTTTTTAACTTTTTCATCTTTTTTGTTATTTTCATCAAAAATTTTCTTACAAAACAAACTTGAAGTAGCCTCATCGTAAGAAAGCTCCAAAGATGATGGTTTTTTGCCTTCACTTTTTCTGAATATTGAGTCAACAACACTCAAGACTAATAGTTTGCAGTTCTCAATCGAACCCATAGCTATATTATCTTTTACGCACTTTTCAACCAAAAATTCAAGTGATTTATCGGTGTACTTAAACTTTGTTCCGTATTTTTTATTTATTTCAGGCGTTAACTTTTTAAGCATACGAATCAAAGCTATTTTATAACTTTCTTTATCAGGATTGCGGAAATAAAACTCATGTATCCTTCTACCAATACTATCTTTAAGCATTTTGTTTTGCGATATGTTCGGGTTATCAAGAAGCGAGGTATTCAATGGCATAAGAACAATCGTTCCTTTGCACTTTTTCTTTTCTCCTGCAACTTCAAACGACGCACTATCGGAAATATCCCACAAAACGTTTAAAAGTTCAATAGGCGACTTGTCAGCCTCATCTTGTATCCAAATTGGGTGTTCGTTATGCAGAGCAACAGACACCAAAGGACCATACTCATAATGCCCGCGATTTGGCGAACCGACCCACCATTTACCGTTTATTTGCTGAACGGCACTTACTTGTTTGTTTGAAACATCAAAAGAATTAAGACCTATCGAAACAGGGTTTACAGCCCCCAATATTTTAGCAAGCTTTTTGCAGAACGAAGTCTTACCGGAACCCGGCTCACCGCTAATTGATATCAAAAGGCCCTTGTCTTCATCATCTTTTGGGTTTTTCCCAGCAGCGTCAGAATCCTGAATCGATAACTGAACACCAACATAATATCCGTGTACAAGTTCAATTATTTGATCTATTACATCTTTATTATGCGGATATTCATCCCGAAGCTCTTTAAGTTCTTTTTCAACTTTCTCCCAAGATTTTGTAAAGTCGACCGAAGATTCTCCCATCTGCTCTTTCATCTTTTTGTCAAATTCCCTCTGCTCAGATTTACAGGCTCTGGAATCCATAAACCTGTCAATCTGCTGACCGCCATACTTAATACCTAAAATTACAGCCGCAACTTCAAGGCTGAAGATTCCTAATGTTTGTATTGCGCCTTTACCTATAACATGGGCCATGGTGTCAGACGTCATTAAAGTTTTTTGCTTTTCCAAACATTTTATTATTGCCCAGCATTTGGCTGCCTTTTCCTTTTCTTCATCTGTTTTATATCCCATATCTTCTAAAGATTTAAGACCAGTAATTCCTCCAATCAGAGTTTCTTCAGGTATACCATAAGTTATTGCTTCATTGTATCCTGCATTCCAAACCTTTTGCAGCTCTTTGGCAAAATCATAACGAAATGTTTTATTATTTTTGGTAGGGTTAAAAATTTCTTCATGGGCTATATTTATAATATCATCCGATAAATCTACTATCTTATTACCGCCAATAGCACGCTTAAATTTCCCAACGACCCCTTTGATTGCTTTTTCGAATTCAGGGTCATTAAAAGCTTGGTTTAAATTTTTAGGGAACTCTTTCAACTTATTAGGATCAGCTACTAAGGCAATAAGGTTCCCTACAAGTTCCATCCCCCTAGTTTTCTGCGCACCTGAACCAAAAAATTGAAATGCCGAAAGCAAAGCTGCCAATTTTTTTGAATGTTTTTTCATTTTATTCATAAAAACCATCTCCTTTAAATTATAAATTTAGTTTATGCCCATCGAATACGAAATCATCAACGAATGCTATTGATAATAACATCACTGTTATCATATCATATGTAAAAGTAAAAATCAAACAATTTTCTTCTAAATATTGTAAAAGGGAGGGCCATGTACTAAAGCAGTTGAAAGAAAGTGGTGCGCCAAGGTGCAAATGATAATAAAAATGGCAGTAAATGGTCGCGAAATAAGAGATACCGCAAGAGTTCCAGGAATTAGCAAAGATACAGTTATGTCAGTTTTAAAAAAACTAAAAAACATCGTTGTCGCATATGTTTTAGGTTCCAGAAAACGTGAAATGCTGGAAAAATTAAATGATACGCTCAATAGCTTAAATTTAAATATTCCTCAGTTTATTCAGACAACAATTTTGCTTATCATGAGTAATATCACACATAAAATTCTCAAAACAGGCAAAAAGCATACTCAAAAATTAGAATTCGTTTGAAACGTTTGGCACGTAAGACCATTTGTTATTCAAAATCGCTTGAAATGCATAAAATTTTAATCGATTTGTTAATTAATCTTTTTGAATTCTTTTCTAAACTACTTTAGTACATGCCCCAAATTATCACGAATACTGCTATTTGAACTTTCAATCAGATGACTTTCACTTTTAGTCATAGGATGCTTTTCAGGAATTTTCATTTCAGTTTTATTTTGACTTCTTGCTTCGTGTTAACGGCGCCTTGGTAAAAAAACATTTCCGATACATCACTACTTAAAATATTAATCGCATTGATTTTGAATTCATCTGTCAGGTTACTGGCATAAATATCAATTTTTTTTTGATTATAATTAAAATCAGAATTCTCTCTCTCTTTTAAAATTTTTGAAACAAATTTTGCAGTTTCGATACTTGAATCTACGATCTTGATACCTTTCAAAATTTTTGTTATAACTTTTTTGACAATCGGATAATGTGTACAGCCTAAAATTAATGTATCAATATTTTTTTCAGCAAAAATTGAAACACAAGATTTTATATATTTAAAATCTTGATTGCTTAAATTATTATTATTTTCGATTATTTCGGCAAGTTCTGGGCATGCTTTTGGATAAATATTGAAGTTTTTATTTAAGTTTGATAAAATTTTTTCATAGTATTTTTCTTTAATCGAAAGTTCAGTGGCAATAATACCTATATTACCATTTTTAGTAATTTGTGAAGCTTTTAAACAGGAAGATTTAACAACTCCAATAATATTTTCATAATTTTGAAATTCAGGCAAAACTGAGCTGACGGTTCCGCAGGCTGAAACAATTAATTCTGAATCTTTTGATTTTAAAAAATTAATAATAATTTTCGCACGATTCATTATATATTCTTTCGATTTATTGCCGTATGGCATATGCAGAGTATCGGCAAAATATACAACTTCAATATTCGAAACTAAATTAAAAAGTTCTTTTACAAAAGTAAGTCCACCTATGCCGGAATCAAATACACCTATTTTCAAAATTAATCACCATAATATTAATCAAAAACAAAAAATAATAAAAATTATTTTATCTAGATGCTGCCAAAATCGCCCCGGGCACTCTGAACGGAGAACAAGAAACATAATCTACATCAAGAGTTTTAAAAAATTCGATGGATTTTGAATCTCCTGCGTGTTCGCCGCAAATGCCTATCTTTAAACTTTGATTAGATTTTCTACCGAGTTTTATTGCGATTTTCATGAGCTCCCCTACACCGACTGCATCTATAGTTGAAAAAGGGTCAAAATCATAAATATTATTTTCATAATAATTGTTCAAAAATTTTTGAGAATCATCTCTGCTAAAACCAAAAGTCATCTGAGTTAAATCATTGGTGCCAAAGCTGAAAAAATCGACTTCTTTAGCAATCTTATCCGCCATAAATGCAGCCCTCGGAACTTCTATCATCGTGCCAATTTTGTAATCAATTTTAAAATTATTTTCTAAAATTATTTTATCTGCAACACTCACAATAATTTTTTTCAAAAATTTAATTTCATTAACATCGCCAACGAGCGGCACCATAATTTCAGGAGTAATTAACTTATTAATTTTTTTCGAAGCTTCGATAGCAGCTGAAATTATGGCCTTAACCTGCATTTTGGCAATTTCAGGATAACTTATCAAAAGCCTGCAGCCTCTGTGACCCATCATAGGATTAAATTCATATAAATTTTTAGAAATATCTTCTATATATTTTTTACTAACTTTTAAATCTTTGGCAAGTTTTTCAAATTCTTCATCATTTTTGGGTAAAAATTCATGAAGCGGTGGGTCCAATAGCCTGATTGTCACCGGAATTCCGCTAGACTTAACAAACATATCAAAAAAATCATTTTTTTGAAATTCAAATAATTTTTCAAGCGCCTTTTCGCGTTCTTTTAAAGTTTGAGAGATAATCATTTCGCGCATAAAATTTATTCTGTCTTTCTCAAAAAACATATGTTCCGTCCTGCAAAGGCCAATGCCATCGGCACCCATTGAAACAGCGTCTTGAACGCTTTTTGGATTATCAGCATTTGCCATGACTTTTACTTTTCCGTATTTTTTGGCAATTTTTAAAAATTTCAACATATTTTCGGAAAATTTTAAATCTTCAAGTTCGACTTTGCCTAGATAAACATTACCTGAAGAGCCGTCGATAGAAATATAATCGCCTTCGTTAATATTTATTTTATTGCAAGTAAACGAATTTTCATTTATTAAGATATCTTCGCAGCCTGAAACGCAGCATTTGCCCATACCCCTTGCAACGATTGCCGCATGCGAAGTCATTCCGCCGTGAACCGTTAAGATACCTTCGGAAATCGCCATCCCCTCAATATCTTCCGGCGAAGTTTCTTGCCTTATAAGCACTACTTTTTCATTATTTTCATGATATTTTTGAGCTTTTTTCGAATTAAAAACAGCCTTTCCGACTGCTGCTCCGGGGGAGGCCGGAAGTCCTTTGCAAATAATTTGAACATTTTTAAGAGCTTCTGGCTTAAATTTTGAATGTAAAAGCCCTTGAATCTGACTATTTGAAACATAATTCAGCGATTCTTGTTCAGAAATTTTGCCTTCCTTTGCTAAATCCAGCGCAATTTTTACCGCAGCTTCGGGGCTTCTTTTAGCGCTTCTGGTTTGCAGAATATACAATTTGCCTTTTTCGATAGTAAACTCGATATCCTGCATGTCATTAAAGTGATTTTCAAGCTTGTTTGCAGAATCTTCAAACTGCTTGTAAACATCCGGCATTTCGTTTTTAAGGTTTTCTATCGGTTCAGGCGTTCTGATTCCTGCCACCACATCTTCGCCCTGAGCATTTATCAAATATTCTCCAAAAAATTTTTTCTCGCCGCTCGAAGGATCACGCGTAAACGCAACACCTGTCCCGGAATTTTCTTTATAATTGCCAAAAACCATCATTTGAACCGTAACCGCGGTACCGGCATCGCTTGGTATATTATTCATTTTTCTGTAATAAATTGCTCTTTCGTTATTAAAAGACTTAAAAACGGCTTCGATTGCCAAAAATAATTGGTCATAAGGATCTTCGGGGAATTCTTTGCCAAAAATTTTTTTGTAATATTCTTTGGCTTTTTTGATTTTTTCTTCAAAAGAATTTTCTTTTTCATAAATTTTGCAAAAATCATCTTTATTAATCCCTGCATAAACATCGGCAAACATTTGTAAAAATCTTAAGTAAACACTGTTTGCGAACTGTAAATCAGCGGTATTTACCATTAAAAATTTGTGCGATTCATCGGTGATTCCTATATTCAAAATTGTATCCATCATACCGGGCATCGAAACTTTTGCTCCCGAGCGCGCCGATAAAAATAAAGGCACAGTATCGCTTTTTTCGTTTTTTCTATATAATTTTTTATTAGTAAGTTTTTCTAAATTCGCAATTTGATTTAAAATTTGTGTTTTTAAATTTTCCGAGATAATTTTTCCGTTTTTGTAGTATTCTCTGCAAGCTTCGGTGGTAATGATAAACCCCGGCGGAACAGGAAGCCCCATATTTTGCATTTGAACCAAGCCAAACCCTTTGCCGCCGAGCACATCTTTTGAAAGTCCGAACGCTTCTGAAAAGGAGTAAACTAAACAATTCATAAAATCCCTCAATTATTTTTTATTAAAGCACGGATAAAAATATACCAAAGCGATTAAAGTTTTGCAAATTATATGATATTCTGATAGTATAATGTTTGCACTTGAAAAAGACAATATAATTTTTGGAGAATTTCAGTATTCTGGCAATAAAAAGATAGATTAATTCCGGCGGCGCCTTAGGAAATATCTATTTTTAGCAATATCTTATAAAAAAATCTATAAGTTACAACTGGAGCGACAGAATGAAAAAAATATTTGAAAAATTGATAGAAAGTTTATATTGCAAAGTAATGTATGCTAACTTTGAAAAAAATAAAATTTCGGATTTTAATTTTGAATTTAAAAATGGAGCTATTTGTTATACCGTAGAATATAAAGCACCTTGTGTGGTCCTTAAAAAAAATGATAATAAAATTTGTGAATGGCTTTTGGACGAAAATGCTTCCAATAAATACATTGAAGATATTGTTTCTGATTTTTCAAATGTAATAATCGATAAAAAACCCGAAACTCAAAAAAGAGAAGTAAAAGTAAACGACCAAAAAGAAGTAAGCGTAGATAAAATGGCAGATAAATTAATGCATTTTTTCCCTAATTTGAGAGAAAAATATGAGTCTCTTGAAAAAATTTCTGAAAAAATTTCTTTCTTTAGCATTGATATCTTGCCGGAGATCAATAAAATGGTTACCAAAAAAAAAGAAGAAAATAGAATAGAGAGAATCTTTAAAAATCTTTGTAATGATTACGTTTTTGGAGATCTTCAAACCAGATGTATAATTACCATGTTATTTTTTAGAGGAATTGAAGGAAAAGAATCTAGAAAAAAAATACGCAGTTTGCTACCAAATTATATAAAAAAAACTTGGGACGCAACATTAAGGGTAAAAAACTGACATTAGGTTTCTATCGAAACTTAAAAATTAAACCATTAATGCTCTCTCTGGCACCGCCGAGAACAAGCCTTTTTTAAACATATTTGCTATAAATATTAATTAATTAAATTTTTCAATATTTAATTTATAAAATTTTCCTGGAAATTTGTTTATAAATCCCTTAAGCTCCATTTTAGAAAGTTCCACCGAAAGTTTATAAATCGGCATTTTGGTTAAATTTCGCAGCTCATCTATATGAACCTTCCTATTCCCCATCTTATCTAAAATAAATTTAAAATTCTCCGGGATATTTATACTTGTCTTTTTAGGCATTCCTTTTATATCAGTATTAGCATTTTCCCCTGAAACATGAAAATTTTCTTTTAATATATCATCCGCGCAAGTGATAACTTTTGCGCCATCTTCGATTAGAGCATTTATACCCTCAGATAGCGGATTTTCAAATTGGACGGGAACCACAAAAACATCTCGCCCCTGCTCGGCGGCAAGATTAGCCGTAATAATTGCGCCACTTTTTTTTCTGGCTTCGATAACAATAGTAGATTGCGACAAACCCGAAATTATTCTGTTCCTAACCGGAAAATTAAATCTTCGGACTTGATATCCAGGCGGATACTCTGAAACTACTGCTCCAAAACTTGTTATATTTTCCCTGAGCGACGAATTTTTTACTAAATATGGATAATCGATCCCGCACGCCAGGACAGCGACTGTATTGCCTTTAGCATCAATTGCTCCTTTATGTGCAGAGCTATCAATCCCAAAAGCACCGCCGCTTACCACTGTAATTCCTGATTTTGCAAGATCTTTTGAAATTTCGTAAGCCATTTGCGTGCCATAAATGGTAGCATTCCGGCTGCCAACCACTGCAACGCATCTCTTAAGCAGTACGGAACAACTGCCGCTAACATATAAAACACAAGGCGGATTTGGAATATTTTTAAGCATTTCGGGGAATTTTTCGGATTCATAAGTTACTATCTTGTAGCCCAATCGAACACATTTTTCGTATATTTTTTTTGCACTATCAAGGCTTTCGGACAACCTAAAAATCTCACTTTGAGTAAAAATAGATAACGAAACCCAAAAGCTCAAGCCCGAATGATAAAACTCTTCAACCGACTTTACTCTGAATAAAATCTCCGAAAGCTTATTACTCCCAAATCCCAAAGCATTTTGCAGCCAAATCCAATATAAAAAATTGCTCATATTTTATATTTTAGCCCAAAGAACAAGCATTTTTTACAATACTTGCAAACCCATCCATATCCGAAATAGCAATCTCAGAAAGCATTTTTCTGTTTAAATTTATGTCTTTTTTTCTCACGGCATCCATAAAAACAGAATAACTAACTCCCAACGACCTGCAGGCAGCCGAAATTCTGGTAATCCACAAGCGTCTAAAATCACGTTTTCTGTGCTTTCTGCCGATATATGCATAATTGCCCGACTTCATAACAGCTTGCTTTGCCATTTTAAAATGCTTGCTTTTAGCACCCCAATAGCCTTTAGCCGCCTTTAAAACTTTATTCCGGCGTCTGCGTGTAACAACTGCCCCTTTTACTCTTGACATAATTAAACCTCCAACATTATCCCATCAATTTTTTAATTCGCTTCATATCCGAACAGTGGATAAGAGCTCTTTTTCTCAAATTTCTTTTACGTTTACGCGGTTTTTTATTCAAAATATGATTTTTATTAGCATGTGACCTTAAAATTTTGCCACTGCCAGTGAACTTAAATCTTTTTTTAGCACCGCTGTGAGTTTTTGATGTATGCATAATATCCTCCTTTAAAATTTTGACCTTAAATTTTAAGCTAAAAAATAGTTTAACTCAAATCGCTGCCATCTTTTTTATTTTTAACAGCTAATTTGCTTTTATCAAGCAATTTTGAACCTTTTTTGACTAGCACAACCGAAACCTGCCTGCCCTCAAGTGCGGGAGCGCCATCCCTTTCTGCAAACTCTTTGCAAAGATTACAAAAATTATCTAAAACATCAAAACCGAGTTCGGTATGCTGCAGTTCTCTTCCTCTAAATTTTACAGATACTTTTACTTTATTCCCGGCAGATATAAACTCCCGCGTTTGTTTGCATTTGGTGTTTAAATCTCCAACATCTATTCTTACCGAAAGTTTAACTTCTTTGAGCCCAGCTACATGCTGCTTTTTTTTAGCCTCTTTTTCCTTTTTTTTGCGTTCAAAACAAAACCTTCCGTAATCCATAATTTTACAAACGGGAGGCGACGCATTAGGCGAAATTTTAACTAAATCCAGCCTTCGCTGAATAGCTATTTGCATTCCCTCTTCTGCCGAGCGCACACCGATAGGCCCATTTTCATCCACCAAAAGAATTTTCTCGTCCCTTATTTCTTCGTTAACCTGCAAGAATTTTGCGATTTGAAACCACCTCTAATTAAATATTTTGAAGAGATACTGAAAATAATATCAAAGATAAATAAATCAGTCAACAGGTTTATTTAAAGTGCATTGAAAAATATGAACAAATTTCTCCAGCGTCGCCTGAGAAGATAACTTTATGCGGTGGAATCGAAACATTCTTTCCATGCCGCAAGAAGGGATATTTTTTGTTTTATTTTTTGCAAAATCCTTTTCATCAAAAAATTTGACAAAAATAAAATTAGTAATATAATTAAAAAATGGAGGTGACCGTTATTTATGAAAAAACTGATAAATAATAAAACAACATTTTTTATTGCAATTGCATTAATTTTAAATAACAAGGCTTTTGCAATGAATAAAAATTCAGCTCAAAGTTTTCAAGTTTCTGCAGTCAATAAGGTAACAAAAAATTCGAATATAGGATTTGTTAACTGGGTTAAAAATCATAAATTAATAAGTGGTGGCGTCTCAGCTGCTGTTGCCGTAACAGCGACAGCGGTTGGACTTACAGCTTGGGGAATAAATCGTAATAAAACCAAGAATATTGGTACGAAAGAACTAGAGAAAAAAGAACTAGAGAAGTTAGCATTAGAACAAGAAACAATGGAACGGGTAAGCATATTTGCATTATGCTGCATGGATAAGAAAACTCGGATATATTGGAATAAAATTGAACAGATTTATTTATACGTATGCCAAAATATTGTCCAGGAAAGAACAATTAATGATATTAAAAAAAGAAGATTTAAAATTACTGAAATTATTGATAGTACCCTTGAAAAAACACTAAAATATTCAAATTCCGACCTAACGGAAACTGAAAAATTTAAAAATTACGAATTGAAACCATTAACAGAAGAAGTGTGTAAAAAGTACTATGATACTTTAAATTCTTTTGCTAATATTTTGAAGAGTAAAAATAAAATCAGTAAAGACGGCGGAATAGACGGAAATAAAGTTTATATAAATATTCATAAATTTAAAGTTGTTGATAAAAATAGCACAAAAGTAATTAAAGTGATTGAGAATCTTACCGATATTTTGAGTCTTGTATTAACAAAAAAGCTTGAAATTGAACGAGATATCGAGATTAATCCAGATTATGATGATTTTTATCTTGAATTTGATGGCAACAATAATTCAAATTATATTTTTAGGTCCTGGAGGAAGCAGTTTACCATTAGCTATAAAACAAATCTTATAAATATTAAATGCCAAATTGATTAAAAAAATTAATTAAAAATGTTTTTGCAAAATATTTTTTTAATATTGTAATAAAAAACCTATCTAAATTTATAACTTTCAGTCAAAAAAAGCAACAAGCTAAACACTCTCCGGCCGACGGTCGGATAGAGTGCCTTTTTCAAGTGTAACTACTAGTTTTGGCCTAATTTTTCAGCTTTGAAATAAGTCTAGTGTAAATATTTGATTTTTTAAATCCAGAACATTTATTTCAAAAAAGTATATTTATTTTTCGCTTTTATAATAAATAAGATAACCTACCACCGATGTGCAAATAATTATAAAAAACATTAAAATTATGGCAATAGCAGAGCCCGACCACGGGTTATACTGACCGCCTAAAAATTTTAGCTCTATTACTTCACCTATTAATACATTTTCGCTACCTCCGAGCATTTTAGAAATTATAAAAGAACTCATATTCGGCGCAAAAACCATTAAAAAGCCTGATAAAACTCCTGGAGTGCTGAGCGGAAAAATTATTTTTGTAAAAATTTTAAGCTTGCCTGCACCCAAATCTTGCGCTGCTTCTATTATTTTTACGTCGAGCTTTGAAAGCGAAGAATATATCGGCAAAATCATATAAGGCAGCGAACCGTAGACCATTCCTATAATCACTGCAATTTTTGTATTTATAATAGGGCAGTCTATTCCAAAAATATTAAAAAATTTGTTTATTATCCCATTTGATTCCATAATCGTCATTAATGAATATATAATTAACAAAAAACTTATCCACATTTGAAGTATCACGCCCACGATGACTATTTTTTGGAGTTTTTTACTAAGTTTTGATATCGCGTAAGCTGCAGGATACCCAAGTAAAAACGAAATTAAAGTTGAAATGCTTGAAAACACGATTGAACGCACAAAAGTTCTTGAATAATTTTTTATTTCAAAAAAATTTTCAAGTGTAAAATTATTTTCCGAATTTGTAATGCTATAATAAAGCACAAAAACCATAGGCAGAACTGAAAACAAAAAAAGCCAGACGGCATAAGGCATACTAAATATTTTTAAATTAATGGCAAATCTCCTCTTTTTCATTAAAAAATTCGTCACTGAATGAGCTGTAATCACCAATTTCGGAAGAATATTTAGATTTTTTCATTATGTGAATATCCTCAGGCGATATCCCCAAACCAATAATATCACCAACATTTTTGTATTCAATGGTTTGAACCATCCATTTGAATCCGTCAACGTCTATGATTATCTCGTTATTTACCCCTCTGAATGTAGAAGAAGTTACAACTCCTGATATATGCCCTGCATCCGGCGACACTAGTTTTATATCTTCCGGCCTTATCACGACGTCTACTTTTTCGCCTTTTTCAAAACCTTTGTCTAAACACTTAAATTTTTTTCCTACGAATTTTACTAAGTAATCTTCCAGCATAATTCCGTCGATTATGTTGCTTTCGCCTATAAAATCGGCTACAAAAGCATTTTTAGGTTCATTGTATATATCTTTCGGCGGTCCTATTTGTTGGATTTTCCCTTTATCTAAAACTACAACGATATCGGACATTGAAAGTGCTTCTTCTTGGTCATGAGTTACCGAAATAAACGTTATACCTGTTTTTGCCTGTATTTTTTTCAGTTCAAACTGCATATCTTTTTTAAGTCTCAAATCGAGCGCCGCAAAAGGTTCATCCAGTAAAATTAACTTTGGATAATTTGCAAGTGCCCTGGCAACTGCAACTCGCTGCTGCTGACCGCCCGAGAGATTGTTTACAGATCTTTGTGCCATTCTGGAAAGCCCGACAAGTTTTAGCATTTCGCTCACTCGGTTTTCAATTTCCTGCTTTGATTTTTTAGCTACTCTGAGCCCAAAAGCTATGTTTTCAAATATATTCAGGTGCGGAAAAAGAGCATATTTTTGAAAAACAGTATTAACCTCTCGCTTGTGCGGGGGCAAATTTGTTATGTCTTTATTTTCAAAAATTACTTTACCTTTTAAGGGCTGTAAAAATCCGGCTATTATTCGCAAAATAGTTGTTTTTCCGCACCCCGAAGCACCAAGCAGTGTTAAAAATTGCCCTTTTGATACATCAAGATTCAAGTTTTCGAGTATAACTTCGTTGCCAAATTGCATACATATATTTTTTAATGATAATATATTATTATTCAAATTATCACCACGTTTTATTAATAACAGATAATCTGACGCTAATTGTAAATGAATCAAATATTTTTTTCAATAGATTTTTTTCAAAAGCACTGCAAAAGAAGAATAAAAATATTCCCTCCAGCGGTGCCGGATAGAGTAATCGTTTTTTATGGAGATAATTTTATTTGATTTTTTTATTTTTATCTGATACAATAATAGCAAGAATCCCGCATTGAGCGGTTGGTCCTAATTAGAAAAACTTTAAGATTAATAGCCGCAGTCTTTCCACAGTTGCGGTTATTTTTTTATGGAAATAATTATTATAAATACCATAAAGAGTATTAGAAATAGTAAAACTAAGTCTTCACTCATAGTCATCACCTCGCTTTGTTGAGGAGTGACCAACCGCTCTTTTCGGACAATTCTTGCTAAAAATATTTTATCAAACAAAATTTATTTTTTCAATGTAAAAAAAGATGCTAAATTGAAAAAAATTTAAATATTTTCTGGATGTGTCATAGAAATTTTTTTACTTTAAGCCATTCTCTCCGGCGGAGCCGGAGACTGTTTTTTTCAGTAATACTAAATTACATTTCCTTTGGAATATCCATTTTTAGTATCTTCAAAATAATTTTTATAATTTTTGCAGTTTGCAAACATAAAAAATGTCTCGCATTAGATAAACTCACACTTTCATTTCTTACTTTATCAGCATTATAAAATTTGTGAAAAACAGATGATAAATTAACCGCATATCGCGCAAGCAGCGTTGGATCCATTAATGCAGCCACCTCATTTATTATGTGAGGAAATTTTGAGAGCTCAAGAATTAATTTATGCTCAAATTCGGAATCCAAAAGTTCAAATCTTAACCTTTTTTTGTCAGGAATTTCACTAAATTTTTTTAGTATACTTTGAATTCTAACATATGCATATTTAACATAATACGAAGGATTATTGCTATCATTTTTCAAAGTATTATTTATGTCAAAATCCATTGCAGAATTCGCATCTTGCATATTAAATATAAATCGCGAGCAATCAACACTTATTTGATCTATAAAATCCCCAAGAGTTTCAGCCTTGCCAAGCCTTTTGCTCATTTTAACAACCTCGCCACCTTTAACAATGCGCACAAGCTGGACGATTATAAACTTAAGCCTTGAATCATCTATGTCAAAAAACTTCATGGCTGCTCTCATTCTTGGGATATGCCCCTGATGGTCCGCGCCGAGAAAATCAACACAAATATCAAATTTTCTGACTAAAAATTTATTAACATGGTATGCAATATCAGCGGCAAAATAAGTAGGGATACCATTGCTTCTAACCAAAACCTCATCTTTTTGAGCCCCAAACGCAGTTGCCCGGAACCAAAGAGCGCCCTCCATGGTGTATGTTGCTCCGCCATCTTTTAATTTATTCAAAACAGAATAAATTTCGCCGGAATCGTAAAGTGAACTTTCATGAAACCAATTATCATATCTAACTTTATATCTCATTAAATTTAATTTCATATTTTTTATATTCTTCGGCAGCGCGTAATCAAGGATGGCCTTTTCAAGAATTTTTCGGTCACAATTTGAATAACTGCTCCCATGAACTTTTTCAAATTTATCAGCAAGTTCTTTTATATCATTGCCATGATAACCATCTTCTGGGAATTTAGCCGTGGGGTCAAAAATCTGCACATACCTTGCAGCAAGAGATTCGGCGAATTTCTTTATTTGATTACCGGCATCATTTACATAAAATTCTCTGTAAACATCAAATCCGGCAAATTTCAGCACCTCGGATAAAGAGTCCCCGAGAGCTCCCAGCCTTGCGTTGCCTATATGCATTGGTCCCGTTGGATTAGCAGAAACAAACTCCACAAGAATTTTTTTGTTTTTTTTATTTTTTTCTGTATAATTTTCAAGATTTTCGTCTATATCAAGTAGTACTTTTTTAAAAAAACTTTTGCTCAAAAAAAAATTGATAAAACCCGGCAACTCAACTCGGACATCTTCAATATATTCCGGCTTACGAAAATTTTTTAACATGATCTCAGCAAGCGCCATAGGCGACAACAAAAATTTTTTTGAAAAAACCAACGCAGCATTTGTCGAAAGTTCGCCATGAATTTTTAATTCAGGAAATTCCAAATTAATTTTCGGAATCTCAAACTCAACATTACAAAATCGTTGACAAGCCTCAACAGATTCTTCTATACTTTTTCTTAAACTTGACATTACCTCTAATAAAATCATTCTACTTAACAACCAAATTCACTAATTTATTTGTAACACAAATTTCTTTTAAAATTTTTTTATCTTTTATAATATTCTGGATTTTCTCTTGCATTTTGGCACGTTTAATCAATTCTTCGTCATTGATATTATCATTTACAATAAACTTATCGCGTATTTTACCATTAATCTGAATGACTATTTCGTGAGATTTCTGAGAAATTAAAGAGTCATCGTATTTTGGCCACTGAACGAAATTTATATTTTCCGAAAAACCCATTTTTTCCCAAACTTCCGAAGTCACATGCGGAGCAAACGGATTTAATAACAAACTAAAAACTTTTAATTCTTTTTTCGTAATTTTTTTAGTTTCTTTAATCTTACCGATTAAATCCATCAAAGACGCGATAGCTGTGTTAAATTTAAGATTTTCGATATCAAGACTCACTTTTTTAACAGCCCTATTAAAATCCGAAACGAAACTAGACCTTACAGAATTCTCGTCAGAAACAATTTCTAGCAAATCCCAATATTTATCCAAAAATCGCTTACAGCCTTTGATGCTTTCAGTATTCCAAGGAGCACTTTTTTCAAAATCGCCCATGAACATCTCATAAAGCCTGATAACATCAGCGCCGTATTCATCAACAACATCAGTCGGATTAACTACATTTCCACGCGATTTGCTCATTTTTTCATTATTTTCGCCTAAAATCATGCCGTGACTCGTACGTTTTTTATAGGGCTCCGGAGTACTCACGACACCGATATCATATAAAAATTTATGCCAAAATCTGCTGTAAAGCAAGTGAAGTGTCGTGTGCTCCATGCCACCGTTGTACCAATCAACAGGCATCCAGTAGTCAATCGCTTCTTTCGAGGCTAAGCACTCATCATTTTCAGGGTCAAGATATCTTAAAAAATACCACGAAGACCCAGCCCACTGAGGCATCGTATCAGTTTCTCGCAGAGCGTCGCCACCACACCTTGGGCACTTTGTTTTAACCCAATCAAGCGCACATAAAGGCGATTCACCACTGTCAGAAGTCCTAAAGTTTTCCACATCAGGTAAAACCAAAGGCAAATTTTCCTCTAAAACCGGACCACATTTCTCGCAATTTATTATCGGAATCGGTTCACCCCAATAACGCTGGCGCGCAAAAATCCAGTCGCGGAGTTTAAAGCTTATGTAACTTTTGCCAATTTTTTTATCGGTGATATACTCGATAATTTTTTTTCTGGCAGAAACATTATCCAAGCCGTTCAGAAAATCCGAATTTATCATCTCAGACTTCCCATTATTTTCATTATCTCGCATAACCGGAATATAATCAATATGGTATTTTTGCACAAAATCAAAATCGCGATTGTCGTGAGCCGGCACTGCCATTACAACTCCGGTCCCATAATCCGCTAAAACATAATCCGAAACAAAAATCGGAATTTCTTTGTTATTCACCAAATTTTTCGCTGTGATTCCGACAACTTTCACTCCTGACTTCTCTTTATTGGCGTCGGTTCTATCGATTTTTTTCATTTTTGAAACTTTTTCTCGATACGCCAAAATTTCGTCGATATTTTCGATTTTATTTTTGTGTTTATCTATAAATTTATGCTCCGGTGCAAGAATTATGTGCGAAACGCCGAAAATGGTTTCTGGAAGAGTTGTAAAAATTTCAAGATTCTCGCCAACGCTTGTGCTGAATAAAATTTTCGCGCCTTCAGAGCGACCTATCCAGTTTTTTTGCTGAGTTTTAACTCTTTCTGGATAATCTACCAAATCCAAATCGTCAATTAATCTTTGAGCATATTTAGTAATCTTAAGAATCCACTGTTTTTTTGTCTTTTGAGTAACTTCACCGCCGCAGCGCTCGCAATTTCCGCCTACGACTTCTTCGTTGGCAAGAACACATTTGCAGGAGCTGCACCAATTTACAGTACTCTCTTCTTTTTTAGCCAAGCCTTTTTCGAATAATTTTGAAAAAATCCACTGAGTCCACTTGTAATAATCTTTCGAAGTAGTATCAATCTCGCGCTTCCAATCAAACGAAATTCCTACACTTTTTAACTGCTTTTTAAAATTAGCAATATTTTTCTCAGTAGCGATTCTCGGATGGATATTATTTTTTATGGCATAATTCTCAGTCGGGAGTCCAAAAGCGTCCCAGCCCATAGGATACAAAACGTTGTAGCCTTCTTTGCGCCGTTTGCGAGCGACTATATCAAGTGCAACCCAACTACGCAAATGCCCAACATGAAGCCCCTGCGCCGAAGGATACGGAAACTCGACAAGCAAATAATATTTTGGCTTATCAGAAAAATTCACTGCATGAAAATCATCGCAATTTTCCCATTTTTCCTGCCATTTTTGTTCTATATCTTTGAAGTTATACACAAAAAACTCCTGAATCTCAAAATTTAAAAATTATTTTTTAGGCTTTTCCAATGTAAATTCTGTTATTAACCTTTTGCTACCACTATAATCACCGATATTAAAACAAACTTTTAATTTGCCATCTTCTTGCAGTTCAAACCACGAAAATTCATCACAATTATACTGTATCCTAATTCTATTCTTTGCAAAAGTAATTTCTTTTACATCATTTTTATTATATTTATTTTTGAAATCCCACGACTGCAAATCCTTTAATACTCCTAAATGCGATGCGCCACCAAAAGAAAACACACGCAAAGCCTTGTATTTATTCAAAGTATCCGCCACGCCACCCCTGCTCATTACACCGCCAAGCGCGTATTCTTTCACAGAAACGCGATCGATATAACTATTGCCTTGTTCGTCCTTAATGTCTTTAACAGCCTGATCACAATCTTTATCATATTTTTTATCATAGTCTTCCTGTTCCTTACCCTTTAATTTACCGCCTCCATATTTAGGCAACTCTGATTCACCAATCTTTTTAATATCAAAAGTATTAATAACATCTAAAATATTTCCTGCAAGGGTTTGTTTTTCTTCAGGCGTCATGTTATCGCCAAAAATATGCCTTGCAGCATTTGCAATTGAAAACTTACCTTTATACCAAGTATCGGCGTTTGTAAAAATCCCGGCACCCTCATTAGCTAGCTCGACAGCGCCCAAAGCAATGCCAACTCCAATTCCTACCTTTGCTAAAGTACTCATACTTTTAGATTTTTTTAGCATTTTGGAACTAGCCAATAAATTGGAATTATTGTTAGTAGCAACCCCAAGGCTTTGCGAACTTTTTGCCTGATTTTTGTTCGGGCTCATCGCCGAAGCTTTACTACCACCTAAAACTGACGCCAACCCAAGTACTAACGCAACTTGCTTTTTATCTAACTTGCCAAATTTCGACATATAGACCAACTCCTTTTTAAAATAAAAAAATTAAAACTTATACAGCTTCAACAGCTAAGCCATAAAAAACTGTACTTTTTAATCATATAATAAAAAATAAAAATAATCAAGTATTGCGAAAATGAATAAAATTGAGTCATTTTCTCCGGCGCCGCCGGAGATTAAATTTTTTATTTTTCTAACGTTTTTTATTGAATTTAATTTTTTAATATATTATAATAAAAAGCTGTGGCTTGGAAACGCGGGTTCATCTTTGTCTTCTCTCGAGTTTTGAGGAAAAGCGAGGTGATTAAATGCTCGGTTGGTTTATGTTTTTCTTCAAAGTGTTTAAATTTG
>JAFSLT010000065.1 GCA_017448285.1 Clostridia bacterium | reverse complement strand
ATGAATCGTCTTCTTCGTCATTACCTTGCTCGCTTTGCTCGTAAAACTTATTGTTGGTCTCGTTCTCTTTCTATGATTTCTTTTTCTGTTTCTTTATTTACTTTCTTTTACTAGCCTTTCTATATATTTTTGCAATACCCATTTCTCAAAAGCTCTTTTTTCCCAAGCAAACTAAACGTTCCATCTTTTATTAACACATCTTCTAAGTTTATCCAAGTCGTTCTTGATATTCAAAATTAATTTTTGCATCTTTTGATTTTATAAATATTTCAATAATTTTTGAGTTTTCCGATGTAATTTCGAATTCATTATTTTCAATTTTACCGATAAAAACTTCACGTCTGCCGTCATTTTTTATTTTATTTATTGGAATTGTTGTAAAATTATCTAAAATTTTTACAATCAAATTCAAAAAAGAATCTTTTGGAATTACAGGCTTGTCAAATTCTTTTTTTAAGTCTTTAAAACTTATTGTTTGTTTGTCATTTGACCATTCGATAATTAACCCTTTAACAGTTTCAGGCTTTTTTATGTTTATTTTTGTTGTGCTCGAAATGTGTGAAAAATCGCATTCGTAATTTTTTTTATCTATATTTATAACAGCTCCTGCTGAAAATTCGGTTTCGAGCTGCGCGCCTGTATTTTTTACAAAAGAAAATTTTTTTATAACAAAAAATATGCTAACGCATATCAGTAAAATTATTAATGTAAAGATAATGATTTTGATTTTTTTCATGATAAATCACCAATTGTGTTTTACCAAATTTATAGTAAAAAAATCGGGATTTAGAACTTGTATTCACAAAAGTGGTCACAGTTACCGCATGATTTTCCACCATATTCGACAAATGTACACAGTTTTTACCGAAGAGCAAGAATAAACGAACGGGTGGTAAAAAAGGAGCAAATTAATGCCGGACACAAGGGATGCTGGATATAGAGGAACATTTTTGTCTGATGTGAAAGAAAATTAAGTCTTGGTGTGGATATTTCAGAAAAAATCAAGCCTCATCAATGGGAAAAACTTCCCTGGCGTTGGATTGTTGAACGTACTTTTTCTTGGCTCAATAATTTTAGAAGACTCTCTAAAGATTATGAATTTTCCGTCTCTTCTTTAGAATCTATGGTTATTAATTTCTAACTTACACACTTTGTTAAAACGTTTGTGAATACGGGTTCTTACTTTAAAGATTTCCCTCGCTTTTCTCAAGCTATTTCCTTCGTTTATATTTTAATACCATTTTTCTGACATCTATACTGCATGCTCTATTTTTATTGTATAATATATCTTTTGGAATAGCTATATATTCAGTTCTGATAATTCATATATTTAATTTTAGTCGCCTGCCCACCATGGATGTGACGGGAAGCTTTGTTAGCTTCCATGATAATTTTTACTCTTGAGTAAAGTGACAAATTTAAATTTTTTAATCGTTCTGTAACATCTTTATGTATCGTACTTTTACTTACTCCAAAGTTTTTAGCTGTTTTTCTCACGGTAGTGTTGTTTTTTATAATATAATTTGCTGCTTTTAAAACTCTTTCTTCAACCAACTGATTCATTTTTTCTCCTTAATCAATTGGTTAAATCTATGAATTACAAACAGCAAAAATGATACAATAGACTTCTTTCGAAACTAATGGTATAATGCGATAATTATGAAATATGAAAGAATAAAAAAAATAAAAGAAGAGAAATTCAGAAGATTAAAAGGAATAAAAAGAAAAACGATTGAGAAAGTATTAGCTCCTGTTAACACAAAATAAAGAATCAAAAATAGACTTCTTTCGAAACTGGTAGCAGATATTTTCTCCAGCGTCGCCGGAGAGAAAATAAGTTTTTCAAAGAAATAATTGATTTTTTTAAGTAAAAGTGTTATGTTATGCAACAGGCTTTAGTTAGAGCAAAGGAGAAAAAATTGTGCAAAGTTTGTCCACTTTTTAGCGGGAGCGAAGGGAATAGTACATACGTTAAGATAAAAAATATATCTTTTTTAATTGACGCCGGCAGGAGTTGCAAGCAAATTGAAAATAGTATAATAAAAAACGGGTTTAATCCTAAGGATATAAAGTTTATATTTGTAACTCATGAGCATAGCGATCATGTTAAAGGGCTCAGGGTTTTTGCAAAAAAGTTTGGAATTAAAGTTTACGCTTCAAAAGGGACAATATCTGAACTTGAAAATAAAAATATTTTAAGTAAGGAAATTGAATATGAAGTTATAGAAAAATCTGGTATAAATATTGATAACATTAATATAATTCCTTTTGAAACTTCGCACGACTGCACTCAGGGATATGGTTATACATTTTTTATAAACGAAAAAAAAACAAAAATTTCATTTTGTTCTGATTTAGGAATAGTTTCTAACGAAGTTTTAAATTCAATTTTAGGCTCAAATTTAATTTTTATGGAGTCTAATCATGACATCGAAATGCTCAAAAATGGACCGTATCCTTGGTATTTAAAAGAAAGAATTCTTTCAGATATAGGTCATCTTTCGAATAATGCGTGTTCAGAGGTTTTAAATAAATTAATTTTAAGCGGTACAAAGAAATTTGTTCTTTGCCACCTGAGCAGTACAAATAATACACCTGAGATTGCTTATAATTCAGCGTTTAAGACGCTTGAAAATACTGGAATCAAAGATTTTGAGTTATATGTTGCGCCCAAAGAAAATGTAGGTAAAATTAACATAAATATTTAATTTATTCTCCGGCATTGCCGGAGAAAGTGTTGTTGCTGGTTTTAAAAAGAAGTATAATTTTCAATTTTTTAATTTTCTATTATTATTAATTTAATTGCTTCTACAACTTTTTTGGATCCTTCTTTTTTTAAAAGTTTCTTCAGATTTTGAAATTAAGTCTTTCTTTTTTTGATTAAAATCAGGAAGATTATTATCTT
>JAFSLT010000064.1 GCA_017448285.1 Clostridia bacterium | reverse complement strand
TCTTATTTTTTTTATTAATTAATAAATCTAAATCAAAATCAGGCATTTTTTTTAAAAATTTAATAACTCCAGGCACTTGATTTAATTTTGAAATTCTCGGTTTTAAAATTTTTGATAATTTTAGCAAATCAATATCAAAATCTACATATTTTTTTATTATTAAAGCAAATTCTTCGTCAGATTTTAATTTTATATGCTGTTCATTGACCCAGGCGAGTTTTTCGTAATCAAATATTGCCGGTGATTTACCGATATTTTTTATCGAAAATTTTTGTTCGAGTTCTTTGAGTGAAAAAATTTCTTGATTATCACTCGGGCACCAGCCCAAAAATGCAATATAATTTATTATCGCTTCTGGCAAATAGCCTTCTTCAGTAAGCTCCAAAAAACTAACAGCTCCGGCGCGTTTTGAAAGTTTTGTCACACTTCCGTCAGGATTTTTTCCCATAATTAGCGGCAAATGTACATATTTTGGAATTTCCCAACCAAAAGATTTATAAAGCAAATTATATTTCGGAGTCGCCGAAAGATACTCGCAGCCTCTGATTACGTGCGAAATTTGCATCAGATGGTCGTCGATTACATTTGCAAAATTATAAGTCGGCATGCCGTCAGACTTTATTAAAATTTGGTCTTCGAGCTCGCTGTTTTCAACTTCTACATGACCAAAAACTAAATCTTCAAAGCTAGTTTTGCCTGATTTTGGCATTTTTTGCCTTATCACATAACTTTTGTTATTTTTCAAAAATTCTAAAATTTTTTCTTGACTAATACTTTTGCAATTGCATTCAAATTTTTTATTATTTTTTTCTTCTTTAACTTCATGCTTTTCGCAAAAACAATAATAAGCTCCGCCTAAATCAACTAACTTTTTAGCATATTCAACATAAATTTTTTTTCTCTCGCTCTGAATGTACGGCCCAAAATCGCCGCCGACTTCCGGGCCTTCGTCATAAATTAAATTCGTCGCACGCATAGTATCGTATATTATTTTTTCGGCATTCAAAACCTGACGTTTTTTGTCAGTATCTTCTATGCGCAAGATAAATTTTCCGTTTAAAGATTTAGCGATTAAATAACTATAAAGCGCCGATCTCAAATTGCCGATATGCATATACCCCGTAGGACTCGGCGCGAATCTTGTTCTACAATTCAAAATTTTTACCTTCTTCCCAAACTATCAAGTATCAGGTATTATAATCATAGCATATTTAATAGCAAAAGTAGCAAATTATTAGTTCTAATGCGAAATTTTACTAATTTCCAAAAAATTATTTTATTTTTTACCGCATAATTCTAATTCAAAGAATATCTCAGGATCAAAACTCGAAACGTGAGTATTCAAAATGGTTCGAATTAATGTATCCTCGCTATTAATACACCTGTTTTCTTTGAAATCTTCGCTACTTGCATCAAATGAAAATATAAAATAAAAACTAAGTTCGCCATCATATTGAACCATACAAGGTAATATTCCAAGCTTATTTTTAGTATATTTAGCAATATAATCTATAAAGAAACGTTCCCATGTCAATAAATTTAATTTTTTGCCTTTATTATCATAGCATTCAAAATTGTCTTTATCATCGAAACGAATTTCGGCATAACTACTAAACGGATGATAATCTTCTCCTATCCCAAAGTCACCTTTTATGCTAGCTAACTCACTTTCTTGTTTATGATCTCCTTTTAAAAATTCACCAAATTCTTTATTATCTTTTATAAGTTTTACTAACTCACAAACGATGGTAGAGTTCTTATCGGGTTGCGGACCGCAAAAACAGTCCTTGGAATTCCAAGCATCTTTCAGTTCTTCAATATTTTTAAATTTTCCCAAGCCGTAATAAAAAGTTCCGTTGGGTGTTTCACCCTGGTCACCAGAATCTTTACTGCAAAGCTTTTTTATACCTAAAATGCCCAAAATTACTACAGCCGAAAGCCCCAATGCAGATAAAGCAATCCATAACGGATAAAATTTTTTGGGCAAACCTTTTGGTGGAACTGGAACTTTGTCTTTTAAATTTTTATTACCAGAAGCCATCTCCCCCGCTCTATCAATGTTTCCCAGATTTTTAACCTCGCTTTGATTCATTGCCGAGGTCTTATTACCAAAAAATGACATACACGTAAGCAATCCTGCTATTTCTCTTTTACTAAATTTTTTCATAAAAACTCCTCCTAATTTTAAACTTATTGTGAATAGCTACATATTAAAGCTTCACGTTAAAGTATACACAATAAGAAGCAATTTGTCAAACAGGTTAATAATGAGGAATTTCTAAAAGTGGATACGTAATAATGAAGCATAGAAACATAGAAGCATAAAAGATTATCTACGTGTACAAATATAGCAATAAAAAATTTAAATAATTTTCTCCGGCAATGCCGGAGAGATCACTTCTGATTTAATTTTTAAGTTTTGAAAGAAATCTATTGACAAATCGATTTTTATGTTTTATAATTAAAATAATTTTTGCGTTGCGCGCGATCGAATTATTACATTTTAGTTTTAATTTAAAGGAGTTGGTCTATATGGCAAAATTAGGAAAGGACAAAATCGCGTTATTCCTCGCTTGCACGTCAGTTTTAGGCGGCAAAACTCAGGCTATGAACATAAGCAAGGTTCAAAGCCCGCAAACCATTGGGGCAGTAGGGGGGGCGAGAACTCAACCTAAAAAAATAAACTGGGGGAAAATTGCTAAAATTGGTGGCTTTACAGTTGCTGGATTAGCAGCTTTAGAGACGATTCACAGTCTTATAGGTGGATTTACGGATTACAAAATTGGTAGTTAT
>JAFSLT010000063.1 GCA_017448285.1 Clostridia bacterium | reverse complement strand
TCTTCTTCTACTTTTGCCTCTTTTCTTTTTTTCGCTTCTTCTTTTTCGTTTTCTATTCTCGCATTTCTTTTTCTTTCTTCTTCCATTATATTATTAGAACATTTTTTTTGAATAATTGCCCCTATAATCAAACCACCGGTAAAAAGGCCTACACCCCCTACGCCTCCAGCGAGCCATTTAACCCAAGTTGGTATAGCTTTTTTTATTTTAAATTCCGATGCAAGTCCGCTATCCTTTGCAGCAGTAGGGGGGGGCAGCTTTTGTTCCTTTTGTTCCAAGTAATGTTGCCATAGCTAGCAAAGTTGACGCCAATTTTTTGTTCTTAGATTTTTTCATAGTTGTACCTCCAAATATTATTTGTTTTTATTATAGCTCAAGTAATTTTTATTTGTCAATAGGCTTTCTTAATTTAAGTTGAAAAAATAAAAATTTTTTGATATTACATTCGCCATGGTTAACTATTTTAACGGTTAATTATTGCTATTATTATATCACGAAAAGAGAAAGCGTTGCAAGATTAATCAAAAATGAATTTTTATCTTCTACATTCTTATATATCTTTTCATATTTTGGCACTATTTTTTGCCTTTTTTTAGAGAAACGTGCTCCAACTATCATTAAAAATTCAAACTTATCAAAACTTCGCCCGGCATTTGACCGCCAAAAACAAAGTTTAGGTCAATAGCTGGGTCGAATTTGACTTCTGATGGCAAAATTTCGGCAAGATAAGCTAAATCCGAAGGATAATAAACATCGATTGATTCACAGCCACTGGTAAATTTTTTAAGCACCTGTTTAATAGATTCAAAATGATTTTTTGATACTAAAACTAATTTACCGTCTAAAAGCGCTAAACTATCGCCTTTTTTTATTTTAAATCCACCAAATTCGGCATCGCGCGCGGCATAAGTAACTACAGCAGTTTTAACTTTAGCCATAGCTTCGTTCATTCCCGCAAAATTATCTTCTTCGGAGTAACTTCCACAAAACGCAATCGCAGCAGCTATGCCTTGAGGGATAAATCTTGACGGAATTATCACAAGTTTTCTATTTTTTAAAAGCTTTTTAGCTTGCTCAGCAGCCATTAAAATATTTTTATTGTTCGGGAAGACAAAAACGGTTTCTGCGGGCACTTTTTTTGCTGCGTTTGCAATTTGTTCAGCGCTAGGATTCAAGGTTTGACCGCCTTCGAGGACCTCATCGCAGCCCAAGCTCTTAAAAAGCTCGATAATACCTTTGCCGGTAGCAATTGCAAGCATTCCCAAAGCTTTTTCGGGTTTAACTTCTTTTTCAACGACGCCAACTTCTTCATTGGCAGATTTATTAATCATTTGCTTATTTTGCTCTTCAAGATTATCTATTTTAACGCTTATTAATTTTCCATAAGAAAGAGCGTAACCTAAAACCTTATCGGGATTATTGCTGTGAACATGAGTTTTTATAACTTCGTCATCGTGCATAACAATCACACAATCGCCGATTTTTTGCAGATTTTTTCTTAAAACTTCGGGATTAAAATTGCAGTTTACGAATTTTGAAACTATAAACTCAGTGCAATACGTAAATCTTATATCATCATCGAATTTTTGTGTTTCTTTTTTAAACTTATCATCATCGGCAAAAGAAAGCGAATTTATATCGCGCGAAACTATCACGCCGTCGCGAAAATATGAAAACATGCCCTCTAAAATTAGGCAAAGTCCCTTGCCGCCTGCATCAACTACTCCCGCTTTTTTTAAAACAGGCAATAAATTTGGCGTGTCGGCCAAAGCTTCGCGAGCTCCTTTGCAAATTTCTTCGATAACAGTTACAAAATTATTTCCTTTTTCAACGGCGCCGCGACCTTTTTCAGCAGCAACTCTTGCAACCGTCAGCATAGTGCCTTCGGTAGGTTTAGAAACAGCTTTGTAAGCGTTATCAACACCTATTTCAAGCGAAGTTACAAAATCATTTGCAACAATTTCGGAGCGATTCTTAAGATTTTTTGCAAACCCCTTTAGTAAAAGCGACAAAATAACACCGGAATTTCCTCTTGAGGACCTTAATGCGGCATAAGAAACCGCATCAGCAACCTCCGGGACCGATGCAGCTTTGCTAAGTTTTTCAATATTTTCAACAACACCCATTATAGTTAAGCACATATTAGTGCCTGTATCGCCATCCGGAACAGGAAAAATATTTAATTCGTTAACATGGTTTTGATGCTTAAATATGTTATTTGCACCCGAAACTATAGCATTTTTAAAATCCTGTGCATTAATCATTTTTAACCTCGCAACTTTCAAGTCACTTTATCATTCAAATAGCAATGATAAAAACTAAACATAGAATATTTTATATATATTTAAAAATTATTACTCGAATTGTCATTATTTATATCATTTAAACAATTAAACAAGTCTTTGCCGATACCCATAGCGCCACCCGATACCCCCAAATCATCATCAGGGACGCGTCTATTGAAATATTGAAAAACTAAATATAGTTTTCTAAGTTCGCTGTCTGCAAAATGTATGTCATTACTTTCAAGATATTTTTTAAGTTCTTCTATTTTTTCTAGCGAAATAAGTTTTTTCAGAACATTAGGATCTTTTTTTATAAGACGAGTTAATTTTTCTTCATTTTCGCTGTTTTCTCTCATATTATTCCTCTACTTATTCCTCTATTTTTATAGCATTAACCGGACAAGACTCTGCACATTGTTTAACTTCGGATTCCAAAGAGCTAAGTTCATTTGTTTTAACTTCTGATTTTCCGGAATCATTCATCTTAAAAACATCAGGGCACAAACTAACACAAAGACCGCACCCGATACAACTCTCGCTTTCAACATAAACTTTCAAAATTATCACTCCACATGAAGATTAAAAAGAATATTCTGAGTGTATCACATCAAATAATTTTTTGCAAGAAAAAAGCAAAAATTTTTTTGATATCAGAAGAAAATTATTCATATAGTAGCTTGAAAAAAGGCATTTCTTCCGGCGCTGCCGGAGAGAGCACTTCCGATTTAATTTTTAAGTTTCAAAAAAAAATTAAATGTTTCTCCAATGCCGCCGAAGAGAGTATTTTATACGTTACTATTTTTATTTTGCAAACCAAAGCAGAATTTTTGCAAAGTAATACACATCAGTAAATCTGCGATAAAATTTGGTAAGCAATAAGCCAAATTGTAAATAAAAACATATTTTACAGCCGAATCTCCAAATGGAGTATTAACGCACCAAACAGTTATTCCGGACGTGCAAAATAGAAAAAATCTAATGATATGTACAAGTGAAACACCAAAAATGATTTTAATATTATTATTAATTCGGCAATTGTTAAAGATCGAAGCAAGTCCAACACATGAATATGACAAAATATAATCTAAAAAAACTGATAAAACGATTTTGGTTAAATCATCTGTTGGAGGTATATATGGATGAGATAAAAAATATACTATAGATAAGACAAAACCCGAAATCATCCCCATTAGTATGTTCCTGCGGAAGGAAAAAATAATCAGCGGAGTCAATCCAAAATTAACGGAACCACCGTTCGGCATCTCTAATATTTTAAAAAACGAGTGCAAAATAAATGCTAAAGACACCATAATGGACATTTCGGAAAAAGCAATAACCCTAGACTTAAAATTTACCATCAGATTCACCTTATTTTCAATATTTTCAATGAATTAGCTCGAATTGCGATTTCTTTAAATTAACAAAACTATTTTTATATTTTTTTATTTCTAACTTGTATCCATTGCCATTGTAGCTCATTGTAGCTATTTCCTCCCCCACTTATTTTTACTATAGCGCTTTCACATAAAAAAGACAACGTAACTTTTCAAATCAAACAAAAGTATGTCCGATATCCCAACGCTTTGGAATAACGAAAAATTTTTGAGCATCATCTCTCTTAGAGCCTGTCTAAAATCTCGAATAGGTATAAATTGAGTTAGTAGTTGTTAAAGGCATTGAAAAAGATATTAAATTAAATTAAATTAAATTATTATATTAGAATTAAAGAATGATCGAAAATATGGAAGCGGCGTAAGTCGAGAACAATTTGATGAAATAACCGAGAGGATTTGGAAAAAGCTAAAAAGGCGATAAGACCGCAAAAAGTAGACCTCTACGATGTTTTTTGTACAGTACAGCCTTATACGTATTGAAAACAGAGTGTCAGTGGAGGAATTTACCAAAAAATTTTCCAAATTGGAAAAACGTCTTCTTTTATCCAGTTTATTTTTTATACCTCTCTCTTTTAATTTCTATTTTAATTAAAAGATTTTAGACAGGTTCTAAACATTACTTTTTTCGCATTCTAAAATCAACTTTCGGTTTGTTAATGCCTAAATTTCAATTTAAAAGCTGTGATAATTTCATCAGAATTTTTATTTTTAACTCCGCCGGAAGCGATTTCGGAACCGCCACCTCCTTTGCCGCCAAGGCTGATTAAAATATCGTTTAAAACTTCTTTAGCATTTAAATTTAATTTTTTGTCAATAGAAAGCGAAACTCTTTTGCCATCAGAACTCACTGCCAAAAAAATGCCCGAAATTTCATTCGCCATATTTTTAACAAGTCCGCTTGAAAATTCAGAATCAAACACAAAATATGCAACAGGAATCTTAGTTTTTAAAAAACTCAAATCTGATTTTTGTAATTTTTTTATGATTTCGGGCTTTTTTTGAGAATTTAATTTATTTTCAATTTCCTGAGGCAAGTTTTCGATTTTAGTATGCAAAATTTCGCAGGATTTTATCGAATAATTCATAAATTTTTGAACATATTCAAGTGCTTTTTCGGCAGTAAGTGCGCTTATTCTTTTAATTCCCTTGCCGATACTTTCGCACGAAGTTATTATAAACATGCCAATCTGCCCGGTAAAACTCACGTGAGTCCCGCCGCACAACTCTTTTGAAATTTTATCAAACGAAACAACGCGAACTAAATCTGAATATTTTTCACTGAATATCGCCGTCGCGCCCTGAGCTACAGCGTCTTTTAGGGACATTTCATTAATTTCTGATTTAAAATTTGCAGAAATGTATTTATTGACAATTTTTTCTATCTCGCAGATATGTTCACGCGTGATTTTTTCAGAATAATTAAAATCAAAGTGCAAAGAATTTTCTTCTACTTTAGAGCCCTGCTGGTGAACTTCAGAGCCAAATACACTTTTCAGCGCGCTTTGGAGTAAATGCGTTGCCGAATGTGCGTTCGAATTATTTCTTCTTCGTTTTAAATTTATTTTTACGCTTATTTTTTGCCCTAACTTTATTTTACCTGAGTTAACTTTACAATAATGCACAAAAATATTATTATTTTTTATTGCAAATTTAATTTCAGCACTAAAATTTTCGCCTGAAATTATTCCGATATCAGATTCCTGCCCACCGCTTTTTGCATAAATTGGAGTATCTTGTAAAATTAAAATAATTTCTTTATAATTTTCAGACGAATTTAATTCAGTACCATCAGGCAGTAATATTTTTAAAACACTTGTTCGAATTTCAAATTTATTATATCCCACAAAATTAGTTTTAGGTAAGTTATTAATTTTTTCAAAAATTTTATTATCTATAAAATTATTATTTGAGTTTTTATTATCAGAGCGTGAAATATTTTTGTGGTTTTCAATTAAGTCATCAAATTCTTGTTTGTCAATTACAATCGAATTTTCTTTTGCAAAGTCTTCGATAATTTCAAACGGCAGACCAAAAGTCGTAACTAACTCAAATGCAAGCTCGCCTGAAATTTTATCTTTTTTAATTAAATTCAATTTTTCAAACCCAGTTTTTACAATATTTTTAAATTTATCTTGCTCTTGCAAAAATTCAGAAATAATATATTCTTGATTTTTTTCAAAATTTGGATTTATATCCTTAAAATTATTTATTATAAATTTAATTATTTTTAATAAATCATAATCATTATTTTTTATATTTTTGTGCGCAATAACTATACATTTTCGAATTAATTTTCTGGGAATATAGCCTCTGCCTTCGTTAGAAATCTTTTGTTTTTCCGAAAGTATCAAACAAACAGTTCTCAAATGATCAGTTAAAATTCTGATTTTCCTCTCGTTTTCTTTTTCGAACTCAAAACACGAAGATACAAAATTTTTTATAGGTAAAAGCAAATCGGTTTCGTAAACGCTTTCGAGTCCATTTAAAGTCATGCTGAGCCGCTCAAGCCCGGCGCCGGTATCTACGCTATTAAACGGCAAAGAACTAAAAGAATTCTCAGAATTTTTATTTAGCATCATAAAAACACCGGCATTCCAAATTTCGATATATCTTTTTGTATCAAAAAATTTGCCCGGAATATACTCTTGACCGGAACCTGTATCATAAAAAACTTCGGTGCAGGGTCCGCACGGACCTGTTTGTGAAGCCGGCCCCCAAAAATTGTCTTCCATTCCGAGAGCCACAATATGATTTTCAGGAACTCCAACTTTAAGCCACGCATTTTTAGATTCCGAATCAAACGGCAAATTGATTTTTTCATCGCCCGAAAAGACCGAAACATATAATTTTTCAACCGGAATTTTTAAGTTATTGACTAAAAAATCAAACGCAAGTTCGATGGCTTTTTCTTTAAAATAAGAGCCTATCGACCAGCTGCCAAGCATCTGAAAACTTGTCAAATGGTGCTTATCGCCAATGTCATCTATATCAATAGTTCTAATACACGGCTGAATGTTGCAAAGCTCACGTTTTTTCGGAATTTCATCACCTGTAAAATAATTTTTAATTGCCGCCATACCGGCGTTTATATACAAAAGAGTAGGATCGTTTTTAGGAATCACTGACGAGCCTTTAATTTCTAAATGTCCGTTTTTTTTGAAAAAACTCAAAAATTTATCTCTGATTTCAATAGAAGAAATTTTCATAGCTTAAAAGAACCTCCGAATCATATTTTTGATATAATACCGGTTTTAAGAAAATTTTTCAATGTGAAATTATTCAAAGTCTGATTGATTTTATATAATGTATAGTTATTTCAAAAGATATATGGATACAATGAAAATACAACATACAGTGTTAAAAAGAGTTCTCTACAACACTGCCGAATAATTTTGAATTTTAAAAAAAATAAAGATTTTTATTCAAAAATGCAATTTTCCGCTTGACAAATTGATTTTTATATTTTACAATGTATGTAATTAGTCGCAAGTATATTTAAATTAGAGTTTATAGAGGTGATTTTTATGATAAAAATTTGGCAGAAAAGAAGAAAAATAGCGCTTGCACTTGCGTGTGCATCAATTTTGGGTGGTAAAACTCAGGCGATGAATACAAATAAGTCACAAAGCCGACAAACCCTTGCGGCAGTGGGGGTGTTTGATAATTCCAAAGCTCTAAAAAGTCATAAAAGTATGAGTAATTTGACTAAAGGTTTAATTGCCGCTGGGGCTGTTTTAGGTGCCACTGAGCTTTTAAACGAAAGCTTGGGGATTTTTACAAAGGCTGATACTTGGTATAAGGGTAAATTCTCGATTGCGAATGGTATGAGACATCTTTTCAAAAAACAAGTAAAACCTGAAGAAAGCCAGGCTTTGGTGGATAAAATTTTGGATGTTATGAATACTTTTGATACTGAAGAATCAATTAAGGGAAAATTTAAAAATGATCAAGATATAAAAGTTAAAAAGGTTAAAATCAAGGCTAAAATTATCGAATATCGCAAGTCGAAGGGTGAATTTGACCGCATCGACATAGAGTCTTTTGAACGTGAGGATGACCCACCTGAAGATGAAAAACCTGAAGCAGGTGAAGAAAAAATAGGAAATTCTCGTAAAAAAAGTATTATTTTTCAATTGGAATACGTACGTAAATTGTTAGGTAAAGTGAAATCCGGAGAAAATCTGGTTGGTGTAAAGTTAGCTTTTCCAGACAATGGTATTCGTTTTACCTATAATGATGGTAGTTATGTAGCTTTTGTAGTAAAATCAGATGGAGTTTTACATGTTGATCTTAACAATGATGGTATAAAATTTAAGTGTACATTAAAAAAACCGAGTGAATAATTTTTTAATTGATATAATATAGATATTCCTTCCATTAGCGCCGGAGAAAAAACCGATTTTTTCACACAAAAAAGTAGAAAATACCAGTTGATATTTTCAAAATTTTATGATATGATAAACGCGTGGCTCGATTGTGAGTTCGCCATAAATTAAGTTCTATTTATAACGTTTCCCACGGTTCCTACGTGGGAAACGATTTATTATCTCTAAAATCTGGATAATTTTTAATATAATATCCAAGGCTTTAAGTAAACAATTTATCATTGTATCGCCTCACTTTCTTCTCAAAACTTGAGAGTGAAATAGGCGAACCCACGCTATCGAGCCACGCATTTTAAATTTTACTGATTAACAAAAATAAATTCAATTTTTATTTCTAAAAAAGATAGATATTCCCGCACTGCCGGAGATAAAATCCTTTTTTTTTACACAAAAAAATAGAAAATACCAGTTGATATTTTCAAAATTTTATGATATGATAAGCATGTGGCTCGATTGTGAGTTCGCTGTTACAAAAATTTATTTATAACGCTTCCCACGGTTCCTACGTGGGAAACGATTTATTATCTCTAAAATCTGGATAATTCTTAATATGATATCCAAGGCTTTGAGTAAACAATCTATCATTGTATCGCCTCACTTTCTTCTCAAAACTTGAGAGTAAAATGGGCGAACCCACGCTATCGAGCCACGCATTTTAAATTCTATTGATTAACAAAAACAAATTCAATTGGCATTGCTAAAAAAATAGATATTTCCGTCACCGCCGGAAAGGATAGCCTGCTTGTTTTTGCAGTTTCTTGCTTTATATTTATTGATTTTTTTTATACACTATTGTATAATAAATTTGAAAAGGGCAGGTTAGCTTGCTCTTGATATTTTATATTGTGAGTTGATTGATATGTCAGATATATTTGGTGCATTAAAAGAAATAAACTCCGAAGTCGGCGTAGATTTGGAGTACATAAAAGACAAAATAATAAAAGCCATAACTGCAGTTTGCAAAAACACTTATGGTATAGATGTTTTAGTAGAGTTTGATTCTGAATCCGGTGGGATTATTGTTAAAACTAATAAAATTGTTTGCGAAAAAGTTGAAGATGATATGATTCAAATTTCGCTTGAGGATGCTCAAAAAACAAATCCTGAAGCTAAAATCGGCGATAGCATTGAAGCAGAGATAGATACTAAAAAATTCGACAGAGTTTCGGCTCAGACCGTAAAAAATGTTGTACGTCAAGGCATTAGAGATGGCGAAAAAGAACTAATTTCTCAAAAACTTCGCTGCTATGAAAAAGAGCTCGTAAGCGCTGAAATTATAAAAGTAGATTATGAAAACAGTTCTGCAATTTTAAAAGTAGGTGAAGCCGAAACCACGCTTTCGAGGCATGATTTTAGGTTTATAGGCGACAGAAAAGAAGGAGAATTTATAAAAGTTTATGTTTTGTATATAAGAACCGACGGATTAGCGCCAATTCCGGTTGTTTCACGTTCGTGCTCAGAGCTTGTGTGCAAACTTTTTGAATCTGAAGTCCCGGAAATAAAAGAAGGAATTGTTTCTATCAAGTCTGTGGCGCGCGAAGCAGGTTCCAGAACCAAAATTGCAGTTGCAAGTAATAGTCCCGAAATTGACCCTGTTGGTGCCTGTATAGGTGACCATGGCTATAGAATACGCTCGGTTATGTTTGAGCTCGACGGTGAAAAAATTGATATAGTAAGATATTCTGATGACCCTATAAAGTATATAGAATCCGCAATTTCGCCGGCAACTACCATCAGTGTTCAGGTCGACAGCGAATCCGATAATACTCAAAACGAATGCTGTGTAACTGTTCCGGATAGTCAGCTTTCGCTTGCAATTGGCGTTAAGGGGCAAAATGTTCGGCTTGCTTCGCGCCTTACGGGCTGGAAGATAAATTTAAGGCCAGAAAGCGGTTATTACGGAGAATAAAAAAAATTTATGAACTTGAGAAAATGTGTTTCTTGTGGTAAAAGGAGTGACAAGTTTGATTTTATTAGAATAAATAGAATTAAAAACAAAGATTCAAGTTTTACTATTTGCGTATCAAATATCGGCAATAGGCGCTATGTTGAGGGCAGAACTGCATATTTGTGTTCGGATTTGAGTTGCTTCAATCTTGCAAAAAAAAAATCTAGACTGGAAAAAAATTTAAAATGTAAGATAGGTCCAAAAGTTTATGATGAAATAGAATCTTTTATAAATAAAATTTGAAAACAGAGAGGGAAAATAGTTATGTTAAAAAAATATAAGGTTTGTGACTTATCAAAAGATTTAAATGTTACAAGCAAAGGAATTGTTAAGTTATTAAAAGAACATTTTAATGCTTCTTATAGTCGTGTGACTGCTTTAAAACCGGTTGAGCTTGATTTTATTTTTGAGCATTATACCAATAAATTTAAGCTTGAAAATTTTGATAGCTATTTTGCCCCTCTTAAAAATCAAAAGTCGCAAGTTACTTCGTCAGATAATAAAAAAGATGTAAAGATTAAATCTGATTCGAAAAATAAAAAAATCGAAAAAACATCTAAAAATAAAATTAATACTGATAATAAAAAGCCGGAAAATAAACAAATTTTAGAAAATAAAATTAATTCTAAAATTAATAACAAAACCAATGATATCAAGATAGAAAATAAAAAGCTTGCAAAGCCTATTGTTATTAAAAAGCAGTCGCTCAAGAGGATAAATACTAAGACAGATGATATTAATGTTGAAAAATATAATAAAAAGTATGAAAAAATAGCATTTGATAATAATTTTGCCCGGAATTTTGACGAAACTCGAAAGCAAAAGTTTAATAGAAATAAAAGAAGTATAAAACCTCACAGACGTGAAAGTGAACAGGAACGTATAAAAAGAATCGCACTTCAACGAAAGTCTAGGTCCATTAAAGTTTTAATTCCGGAACAAATAGTTGTGCGAGAGCTGGCACTAAGATTAAAAGTCAGTGCTTCGGAATTAATAAAAAAATTAATAAATTTAGGCAGTATGGTATCCATAACTGATACTATTGATTTTGACACTGCAAGTTTAGCAGCTATGGAATTTAACGCAAAAGTTGAAAAAGAAGTAATTCACTCGATAGAAGAGCTGGCTATCAAAGAAGCAGAAGATTTGCCCGAAAATTTATCGCCAAGAGCTCCGGTGGTAGTAGTCATGGGGCATGTTGATCACGGCAAGACTTCGATTTTAGATTATATAAGAAAAACAAGCGTCGCAGCAGGCGAAAGCGGCGGGATAACACAGCATATCGGCGCTTATAAAGCTCAGGTAGGAGAAAGAACTGTTACGTTTTTGGATACCCCCGGGCATGAAGCTTTTACGAGCATGCGCGCGCGAGGCGCAAAGGCCACGGATATTGCTATTTTGGTCGTTGCTGCTGATGACGGTATTATGCCGCAGACCGTCGAAGCTATAAATCACGCAAAAGACGCTGAAATTTCTATAATCGTTGCAATAAATAAAATTGATAAGCCCGGAGCAGATATCGAAAAAGTTAAAAGGCAGCTTATGGAGCATAATTTGGTTCCGGAAGAATGGGGCGGCGATGTTATTTGTGTTCCTGTTTCGGCGAAAAACGGAACAGGAATTTCTGAGCTTTTGGAGTCTTTATTGTTAGTTGCCGATATGAAAGAGTTAAAATCCAATCCCAATCGCGAGGCTTCAGGGGTTGTTATAGAATCTAAAATCGAAAAAGGCAGAGGCGTGACTGCAACTGTTTTGGTAACAAACGGAACACTTAATATAGGTGATTTAGTCGTTGCGGGAGTTTCAGTTGGAAAAGTTCGGTCGCTTAGCAATGAACTTGGTAAAAAAGTTAAATCTGCCGGACCTTCTGACCCCGTTGAGATAACCGGTCTTGATGTAGCGCCCCAAGGCGGCGAAAAATTTAATGTGGTAAAAAACGATAAATTAGCGCACGAACTTGTTGAGCAAAGGCGTTATAATCGAGATAAAGAGCGTTTTGAAAGTGTTCAAAAAGTTAATAGTAAAAACATTTTTGACGTTATGAAAATGCGCGATATGAAAGATTTAAAATTGATAATAAAAGCAGACGTCAACGGCTCTGCCGAAGCTTTGAAGCAATCGCTTGAAAAATTATCCGACGATGAAATTTTAGTCAAAGTAATTCACAGCGGAGTTGGCGCTATCAGTGAATCCGATGTTATGTTTGCAAAGGCGTCAGGCGCTTTGATAATTGGCTTTAATGTTAAACCTAATCGCGGAGTTCAAGAAATTGCAAAAGCTCAAAAAGTTGACATTAAACTTTACAAGATTATTTATGACTGCATAAACGAAGTTTTGGATTTAATGAAAGGTCTGCTTGTGCCCGAAACCAAAGAAGTTCACGTTGGGAACGCCGAATGCCGTAAAATATTTAAAATCAGCAGCGTAGGAGTAGTTGCGGGATGTTATGTTTTAGACGGCAAAATTGCACGCGGTGCTTTGGTGCATGTTGTGCGTGATGGCAATATTCAAGCAGATGATAAAATAATTTCGCTTAAAAAATATAAAGATGACGTCAAAGAAGTTATGCATGGCTTTGAGTGCGGAATTCTTTTGGAAAAATTTATCGATTTTAAAGTCGGCGATATAATTGAAACTTATTCTTTGGAAAACGAGGCGTAAATGAATTCAAGAAGGATTGCTAAAGCGCAGGAAAGTTTTAAACGCGAGATTTCGAATATAATTTTTTCGATGAAGGATGCAAGACTGCATAAAAAGCTTGTAACGGTTACGAGCGTTGAGCTTTCTAACGACTGTTTGTTTTGCAAAGCATATATAAGTTCCGTCGATGGTTTTAAACATTCTAAAATAATTTGTAAAATTTTAAATCATGCTTCAAATTATATTCAGATGACTTTAGCGATAAATTTAAAAACTCGTTTTATGCCAAAAGTACTTTTTATTCCAAGCGATTCCGAAGAATATGCATTTAAAATAAATAATATTTTATCTAAAAGTAATAAATCCACTTTGTTTGAGATATCTGAATTTTTACGAAAAAATAATAATTTTGCCATTTTTACACATGTTATTCCAGATGGCGATGCGATTAGCTCTTGCGGTGCGCTTTATTTAGCATTAAAACAAATTGGTAAAAATGCCAAAGTTATTTTTGATAAAGAAATTTCCGAGAGATTAAAATTTTTATTGAATTATTTTGATAATAAAGATAAATTTGAACCGGAAAATTTTATATGTTTAGATGTTTCTGACAAAAAAAGAATTTTTGGCATTGACACACAAAATTTTAATATTTGCATCGACCATCATGATGTTGAATCTTGCGATTTTGTGAATATGTTTTATTTGAACAAAAAAGCTTCTTCGTGTGCCGAAATAATTTATGATTTATTAAGTAAAATGAATATTCGTATAGATAAAAAAATTGCAACTTTAATTTATGTGGGGATTTGTTCTGACACAGGTGGATTTAAATATTCGAATACCAATTCTAATTTATTTGGCATTATGTACGAAATTTTTGATAAAATAGAAAATTTTTCAGATTTAAATTACAAACTTTCAGGTAATTTTACTAGAGAATTTATAAAATTCAAAAGTGAAATTGTAAATAATTTTGAATACTACGATAATGTTTGTGTTTCGTTTATAACTATTGATATCATGAAAAAGTTTAATATAAAATATTCAGATTTGAACGATTCGATTTATCAAATTCCATTGCAGATCGAGGGCGTTGAATTGGCGATAATAATTAAACAAAAAGAGGAAAATTTATTTAAAATTTCAGCTCGTAGTAAAAACAATGGCAAAGCACTGGAGTTTTGCAAGATTTTTGGCGGCGGAGGCCATCCAAATGCTGCTGGCTTTGAACTTATTGGCAATTTAAACTACGTTAAAGATAAAGTTTTCAATTTTGGGATATCAAAGATTTTATGCCGCGACGATTTTACTCCTATGCACTTTTAGCAATGCCTCGTTGTATCATATATTTTTTGGAATAGCTATAATTTTTGAAGAATTGAAATAATTTTCATATTACATTTGGGGAGAATATTAAAATCTCAATTTTTGCTCCTGATTTTTTTTATTGCATTTTTTTCTATTCTGGAAACTTGCGCTTGACTGATATTTAATTTTTCAGCAACTTTTGTTTGAGTAAATCCTGATAAAAAACGAAGCGAAAGTATCAATTTTTCTTTTTCGCTTAATTTTTTAATTTGTTCTTTTATCAAAATTTCTTCCAGCCAAGAATCATCACTTTCGCTGCTTATTTGATCCATTAATGTAAGATTTTCATCATTACCGGTAAAAATCGGCTCACTGAGCGAAACAGGGTCCGAAATTGATTCGAGAGCAACAACTATATTTTCACAGGAAATCCCTAATTTTTCTGCAATTTCGTCAATTGTAGGTTCTTTGCCGGTTTCAGTAAAAATACTTTCACGAATCTGAATAGCTTTGTACGCTGTTTCTCGCATAGACCTGCTGACCTTTATTTGTGTATTATCCCGCATGTACCTTCTTATCTCCCCTATTATCATCGGCACAGCATAAGTCGAAAATTTTGTATTTTGCGAAATATCAAAGTTATCAACAGCCTTTATAAGTCCAATAGTTCCAATTTGAAAAATATCGTCCAAAGATTTTGCTCTGCTGGCAAACCGCTGAACAACGCTTAAAACAAGTTTTAAATTGCCTTCTATCATTTGATTTCTGGCATTTTTATCTCCGGATTGTGCTTTTTTAATAAGTTTCACTTTTAATTCTTCGGGTATAACTTTTAAACTTTTAGTATTTACTCCGCAAATTTCAACGCGTTTACTTAGCATAATCAAACCTCCAAATAATATCGGTATGATTATCTGTAAAATCTGAAAGTTTAATTCAGTTTTTTGGCAAATTTTTCAATAGACTTCTTTCGCAACTGAAAAATTAAATTAAAAGTGTTTTCTCCGGCATCGCCGGAGAGAAACTAAATTTTTCCAGGCAACGTATTACCTTTTCAAATGAAAGCACTATACTTTTATTTGCTTTCAGGCGGCATTAACGTGAATTTCTGATTTTTTTTCGTATCGTTATTACAGTTTTCATATGTTAAACTGCCGTCACTATTCATAGTAAAAGTTTCCTTACTACCTTCACCAGTAATAACTATACTATTAGCAGTATATTCTATTTTAACTTCCGTTAATTCCTTGGTTTCTTCTTTATTACCTAATTCATCCAACATTTCCTTCAAATCTGAAATTGACTTTAATAATTCAATTTTATATTGTTCTTTACTTTCTTCTGTTTTTATACTCTCAGGATATACATCAACTTTAACGCGCGATAACGCATCTTTTATTTTGCCATCATTAAGCAAAAACTTTGCTGCTTTTTGTTTAGCTTCTTGAGTAGCTTCTTCTTCTAATGAAAAGCCATCTATATTTTTCTCACCTTTGATGAAAGCTTCTTTGAATTTTTTTTGATATAAATCCTTACCCAATTCCGAATATTTTGAAAAAAATTCGTTGCCAATTCCAAAAATAGATTGAAAACTGTTTACAATATTCAACATTTTTCCTCTAAGAGCCGCTTTGTCAACCATCGAATTTTTTATGGCCCTTCCTATAGAATATTTACCAAGTTTAGAATTTGTGGCCGCACCTATGATGCTGTGGACTACTTCTAAAGTACCCAATCCTCCAAGTATTCCCAATCCAATTTTTACTCTAACCGGCATACTTTTTTTAACTTGAGGAGTCGCCCCCCCCTACTTCCCCAATGGTTTGCCTGGTTTTAACATTTTGAGCCGCTTGAGTTTTACCACCTAAAACTGATGCACAAGCAAGAAATAACGCAATTTTACCCTTATCAAACTTTGCCATACAAACCACTCCTTTTAAATTAAATTTTTAAAATGTAATCTTAGAGCTCACTTAATTATAAAAAATAAAAAATAATTTGTCAAGCATATGATATTTTTTTGAAAATTTTTGTTTACCGTTTGAAAAAGAAAAAAAGCAGCCTCCGGCACCGCCGGAGGAAATATCTATCTTTTTTAGCAATACCTGATTTTTGTACATATGGAAAAATAATTAATTTTGCTGTAAAATATCCTCGTGCAAATTTTTTTAAGCTAAGTGGGAGATATATTGTTAAATTTGGCTTGTAAATTAAACAATTTTTTCAAAAATAAAATTTTATTTAATAAAATTAGATTTTATTATATATATTTTTTTATTTTTTGCCTTTTAATAAGGCAAATCGGTGTTTTTGCGTTAGTTCCTGTTTTTGTAGATTCATCAATTTTTTCTGTTGTGGGAACATTCGGATTTTCATTGGTTTTGTGGGGGATTTTATATAAAAATACAAATTTTAATTTTAAAAAAAATTATTTGTTATTATTATTTATATTTACTGTTTTTATATCTTCGATAATTAATTTTAAATATGGAATTTTCAAAAATTTAAAAGACATTATTTGGCTTTTTATTACATTTTTTGTTATATATTCCTCACCTAAAATTGAATCGGGTGATGAAAAAATTCAAAGATTTTATAAAATTCAAAATTTAATAACTTACGTTTGGGGCGCTCTTGCATTTTGTTCTATTCTTACCGCTTTGATGCAAATTAGTTATATTTCCTATGTAAAAGATGATTGGTATCTTAGAGTTGGCATAGTTGAAAACCGACTTTTTGGAATTTTTAACAATACAAACAGTGCTTCGATTATTTCGCTTATTTCTTTAATATTTTCAGTGTACCAAGTTAAGTTTAAAAATAGTTATTTTGCAAAAAAATGGATAAATTTGTCAAATGCTTTTATACAGTTTATATATATTTCGCTTTCGGAATCCCGTGGAACATATATGGTTTTAATGTTCGCAACGTTTTTAACTTCATTATTTTGGGTTTATGATAAATTGGGCAGAAAAAAAAAAGTTAAAAATATTTTGGTATCTATTTTGTTTTCTGTTTTTGTTTCGTTCTTTATTTTAGTGTCAATGTTTTTAATTATAAAATTATTTTCATTTTTAAGTATCTTTTATTCTATAATTTTTGGCTACAATGCACAAAATCTGGCAGTTTCTAAAAGAGTTGATTTTATAAATAATAATGATATATCAAATTTAAGATTTAGATTATGGCTTGATTCTTGGGAAATTTTTAAAAATAATTGGCTTTTTGGTGTTACTGCCGGGAATTTAGTCAATTATGCTAAAATTTATTTTCCGCAAAGTTTGATTGCAACGCGTAATTACTCCAGAGTTCATAACACTTGGATTGGATTTTTAGTTTTTAACGGCATTTTTGGCGGATTGATTTTATTTACTTTTTTTTCGCAAAAAATAATTGATATTTCTAAATATTATTCCAAGCAAAATATATTTAAAAATAGTTTAATCTTTAATTTATGTGTTTTAATAATTTTATCCATATGTTTATATGGTATGGTGGAATCTGAAATATTATTTGTAAACTCCACGGTTTCGATAATTTTTTGGCTTTCGCTGGGATTAATAGATTTTTTTAAAAATGAAAGATTAAATTAAATAATCTCTCCGGCGTTGCCGGAGACATTGCTAAAAAAGGTAGATATTTCCTCCGGCGTTATCAGAGAGAATATCTGCTACTAATTTCGAAAGAAGTCTAATGCTCTTTTTCATCGTAAAAATTCTCTCAAAAAAATAGCAAAATTTTATAATTTCAAAATTCTTTGCCCCCCCTTTTTTTTTACTCTCCTGATTTCAATCCCATCGAGCACTTCTGGGACAACCGCAAACACTATTTCAGACATTTTTCAGACAATTTTAATTCTATTAAAAATTCTATTTCTAATTTCTTTTCTCCTAGACTTTTGTAATATTTTATATCACTTTTAATTTGGAATGGCTATAAATATCGAGCGCTCGTTTTGAAAAAGTTATTAAGTAACTTCAAATTTTTCTTATTTTTTTAAAAAAATTTGATAATAATTTTGAGCACTTAAACTGCAAAATACCCGAAGTAATTTCCGTTTCAGGATTTATCATACTTACAGCGCCAAAATTATTATTTTTCGCTCCATAGATAAGCTTTTTTATTCTGCAATTATTTATCGCACCAACGCACATGAGGCAAGGTTCTAGAGTCACATAAATTTCACAATCCAAAAGCCGCCAGTTATCAAGTTGCTGGCTTGCTGTGCTTATAGCGATTATTTCCGCATGATTTGTTGCGATATTTGTTGAATTCATTAAATTTCGCCCTTGACCAACTATATGGTCATTTTTTATTATTAAAGCACCGACTGGGACTTCGTTTTGTTCATAAGATTTTTGTGCAAGCTCTATCGCTTTTTCCATCCAAAATTCGTGCTTTTTATTTTCCATCCGATAAATTATAGTACTTTTACTTGAAAAAAGCAATGTTGTTTTAGCGCGGATATTTATATGACTGTGTCGAAAAAAATACTTGCTATTTTCATTTTTTTTGATATAATTAAAAAATATCAGTTGATTTTAATTTTGGAGGTCATTTATATGATTAGCAAAAAATTAGTTGCAAGTTTGTTATTACTTGGTATGAGTTTAAATAATTGTAGTGCGAAAGATAATTCTAAGCTTTCGATTTTAAAAAATGCTGGATTTACAATTGGTGGAATTACTGCTGGGGTACTTGGGACTTTATTAATTCACAAAATCGCCAGCAAAGATGAGGATAAAAAACAAAATTCTAATGAACTATCTGACAATAATGAGGATAAAAAACAAAATTCTAATGAACTATCTGACAATAATAAGGTGAATTTTCAATTGGGCGAGCCGTTATTTAGAATTATGTTTACTGACGGTTGTGAAAAATATTATATAAAATCTTTGGATAAGCGTTTTGATATACTTGTTAGTGATGATAAGTTAAATGAGCTTGTAAACCGTTACTGTTTAAAAAATGGTACGAATGAAAAATTTAGATATTTTTGCAAAAAATTGGACTTAAATTCAGAAGATAATTATCAACCTAAATCCTTTTATGAACGGTTGCGCAGTCATGCAAGCAGTTGTGAAAAAACGCAGTATCTAGTTGATAATTTTTATATGATTGATGTTCTTGAACATTTTGATCCGTTTCAATTCTTTTGTGAGGTTCGTGAAACATCAGAAAAGGACAAATTATTTTTGTGGTTTTCTGAAAATAGTATTCGTGGTCTAAAATTAGGAATTTCATTTCCGATAGATTTTAGTATATTGCCTGGATTAGCTGACTATATAGAATATATAGAAGAGTTTATAAAAAAATCTCTTAAGATTCAGTGTATTAAATGTGGTGACGTGAAGGATAAAGATTGGTTACGTTCGCAGAAATTTAAAGAAAAAGCTGAAGAAATTAAAAAATATTTTATAAAAAATGAAAAAAAATAAATTAATTTTTCTTTGTAATGAATGTGGGTTTGAGTCTGCCAAATGGAGCGGAATTTGCCCTGCTTGTGGCGCAGGGAATTCTATGGTTGAGTTTTCTGAAAAAGAAATTTTGGTTAAAAATTCAAAAATTTCAAATCCTGTTAAAATTTCCGAAATTAAATTCAAAAATGAAATTCGAATTAAAACAGGCATTTCTGAACTCGATAGAGTTCTTGGCGGCGGTATTGTAAAAGGTGCTTTTATTCTCTTGAGTGGCTCACCCGGAGTTGGAAAATCTACTATTCTTTTGCAAATTGCTCAAAATTATGAAAATATTCTTTATGTTTCCGGAGAAGAGTCTGCAAGCCAATTAAAAATGCGCTGCGAACGCTTAAAAATTAATAATTCTACTCTTATGATGGTTTCAGAAACCGATGTTAATAATATTTTAGCTCATATAGAAAAAATTAAGCCGGGTCTTGTGATAATAGATTCCATTCAAACTATTGTAAATACTGAGCTCAGTTCTTCCGGAGGGAGTATTGCGCAAGTTAAAGACTGTGCTTCGAAGCTTTTAAATTTGACTAAAAGTCTTGATATTCCTGTTTTGGCAGTAAGTCACGTGAATAAAGAAGGTGCTATTGCGGGGCCTAAAGTTCTTGAGCATATAGTCGACGTCGTTTTGTATTTTGATAGCGAAAGCAAGAGTTCTTATCGAATTATAAGATGCCTAAAAAATAGATTCGGATCGACTTCTGAAATCGGCGTTTTTGAGATGAAATCTAATGGACTTCAGGAAGTTAAAAATCCTTCGATGCTTATGCTTGAAAACAGAGTTCTGGAAGTTCCCGGAATTTGTACGGCGTGTATATCAGAGGGCAGTCGAGTGTTTTTAACTGAAATTCAAGCTCTGGTAGCTCCAACCAATTTTGGCATGCCTCGCCGAGTTTCGAATGGATATGATTACAATAGGCTTTGCATGTTATTGGCAATTTTAGAAAAAAGAGCAGGATTTTTTTTCGCAAATTTTGATGTTTATGTAAATGTTGTTGGCGGTGTAAAAATTAATGACCCTGCGGCTGATTTACCGGTGGCACTTGCGCTTATTTCGTCGCTTAAAGATATTCCAATTGATTCATCGGCTGCTACATTTGGAGAAATCGGGCTTTCGGGCGAGATTAGAAGCTCTAATCAAGGCGATGAAAGAATATCAGAAGCTGAGCGCCTCGGCTTCGAGCGTTTCATTGTTCCTGTTGGTAAATATGAACATAAAAATGTTGAAAAAATAAAAAATGTTACAAATTTAAATTATATTTTTTCTTGAATGATAATAAACTATATAACACACTATATAATTTATCACAAAGTCTGGCGATATTATGATAGAAATATCTAAAAAAATATTTTCTACTTTTGTTTCGTGCGTTATTTTATTTTTCCCAAATAAATTGTTTAAAAAAATCAACACTTTAAATCAAATAAATTTAGAAAATTATAATCAAAAAAGCATGGAATCTCATGATAAAACAATCCTGTTGTTTGAAATATACAGTAATCTCTCCGGCGTCGACAGAGAGACGGTTCATCCGAAAATTTGACATAATTCAATTAATATGTTATAATAAAATAAAAAATAAAATGGGAACAATTGATTATTTTTTTATTTTTTTTATTTTTTCGCAAATATCTTAACCGAATTGTCTGTAAATTTAGGTCATATACTAAAGTAGTTTAGAAGAGAATTCAAGAAGATTAATTAACAAACTGAGTAAAATTTTGTGCATTTCAAGCGATTTTGAATAACAAATGGTCTTACGTGCCAAACGTTTCAAACGAGTTCTAAAAGTTAAATGCTTTCTT
>JAFSLT010000062.1 GCA_017448285.1 Clostridia bacterium | reverse complement strand
TAACTTTTAGAACTCGTTTGAAACGTTTGGCACGTAAGACCATTTGTTATTCAAAATCGCTTGAAATGCACAAAATTTTACTCAGTTTGTTAATTAATCTTCTTGAATTCTCTTCTAAACTACTTTAGTACATGACCCAAATTTTTCTTGGTTTTTGCTGGCTGTAGTTTCCATAATTAACACCTCGAATTAAATTTTCTTCTCGTTTTTTCTGCTCTCGATATGCCAAAACCACCCATTTTTGGATTGCCAAATAGTGCGATTTCGCATTGTAGCCCTTCATCTCGATGTAACTCGAAAGATAGTCGATAATCGCCTCAAACTCTTGTGGATATTGGCTTTCAAGTTTTTCAAGCTCATTTTTCGTTAAAAAAACGTTTTTGAATTCCCCACACGCAGTTTTCTTTTGTACTGCGTTAGCAGTATTTTCTTTTACTCTTACTCTTATCTCTGTTATGGGTCCAATTTGTGGTGCAACTTTTGGTGCAGTTTTTGGTGCAATTTGTGGTTCAAATTTGTTACCTTTTTTTGGACTATTTACCAATACCTCAGTTGCTACTTTATACTGGTTCGGTTTTCCTTTTTTACCTTTTTCGAATTCAATTAATCCGAATTCAATTAATTTATCGCGATTTTTTATGAAAGTATTTTTATTATTGATTTGCGCCATCCACATTAACTTCAGATTATCTACTGAAACCCATTCTGGCCGTCCGAACCTGTTATAAAGCGCAGCCAGCCTGTACCAAATGGCGATTTGGCATGTTGAGATTGAGTTTTGTTCGATCCATTCGTCAAAAGCATTAAGCAAATCTAAATATTTCACTAATTTTCATCCCCTTGATTTAATATTTTTTAAAATCATTAGTTCAAATTATCTCCCCAGTCGCCTAAAATGACGATAATTTTTGGAACTTTTGCATAATATTTGTGTATTGAAAGCTTGCAAATCTGAGAATCATCAAAATATGCGACACCGTTTAAAGCATCGCATACAGATTTGGCAACATTATCTAAATCTGGAGAACTAGTCGGCAACAATTTTTTTAACTGTTTGGGAATGGGAAAGAAGGCAATTATATCCATTTTTACCGGTAAATCTTTGCTCCAAAATTTTTGTGAAACTGCTAAATAGCTTGATTTTATTAAGTTTTCGTAGTAAAATAGAAAGCAAATATTCTCTCTGGCGGCGCCGGAGAGGATCTAACTAACTTTTCAACACTTCCCTGTACACGAATACTAAAATTCGCCTATATCTAATTTGTCATCAAACTCAATGAGGTAATTGTCATTACTCAACCAAAATTTTCTCCCATCCTTCGAGATTGAAATTGATGGTTTATTATCACCGAGCCATAATTTCAAATGCCATTTATAATCTTCTAAACTTGAATGTGCAAATATTTCTTTATTATACAAAGTTTCAATAATATCGTCAACAATCTCTTTTATTATAACTTTAAGATGTCTTCTTGTTTCACACCATGCGTCTTTCCAATCTTTTTCCATTAATACTTCTCTTAATTTAAAAAAATCTTCACCCATAGAATTGTCCATATTCATACCATCGACAAGTTTATCTTTATTATCAAGTATAATTTTTACTTTGTCAAAAAATAACTCAAACGTCTCGTTAGCTATATTCTTATCGGATTCTCGTTTGATTTTTGCTATATTTTTTTCAATTATTGATTCTTCTTCAGGTTCAACTTTAATTTCATTATTAACATCTGGATTATTAATATTTGGCTTTTTATTTGGTTCACCATCATTATCTTTTTTACCCCAATATTTAACACCTAAAATTGTTAACGTAACCGCCGCAGCAGCTGTTAATGTGCCACCAACTGCCAATTGCCATTTGTGATCTTTGGCCCGATTAGCAAATCTTTTGTTTGAATTTTTATCAGTCGCCCTCCCTACTGCCACAACGTTTTGACGACTTTGGGGCTCTTTCATAGCCTGAGTTTTTCCACCAAAAATTGATGCACATGCAAGTGCAAGCGCCATTTTTCTTCTGCTAAATTTTTTCATAAAAAACACCTCAACTAAAATTTTGAATGATAATCGCGCAAAAGCACGATATTTTAACTATATCTTTTCATAAAAAACACCTCGCTAAATTTTTTAGTAACACCCGAGCAAACGCTCAGTATTTTGATTATATAACAATAAAAAAAATTTGTCAAGCATAATAATAAATTTCTTTCGAAACCAGTAATTATATTCTCGGCACCGCCGCCGGATAGAAAAATCTTTATCTTTTTAAGTTTTTTGTTTGCATTTTTGAAAATGTTGGTATAAAATATTACGTGCATACAAATTTTTCGTCGAAATTTGTAGGTTTGCATTTTTGCGATAACGGTAAGTGGCTCAGAAGCCTTATTTTTATTGGCTTTTTTGAATTTATGTACTTAGGATTAATGTTTATGAGATGTTTTTTAGTTTTTTTAAAATTGACATAACTGTATCTTTGCTTATACCTAAAACTCTTGCTGTATCCCTTATTCCACTTCCATTTACTGCCATTTTTATTATCATTTCCTTAGTTTCCGGTTTTGCACCTTTATTTATGTATTCTCTTTGAAACATTTTCCCGCAGTTTTT
>JAFSLT010000061.1 GCA_017448285.1 Clostridia bacterium | reverse complement strand
TCTTTTAATAAATCAGAAAAATTAAGATTATTATAAAAATATGAATTAACGTTTTGCCCAAGTAAAGTAATAATTTTACTGCCGTTTTTTATAAATTCTTTGCAGCCACTTAAAATTTCATTAAAATCGCGGCTCTTTTCCCTGCCTCTTACATACGGAACAATGCAATAAGAACAAAAATTATTACAGCCCGAAATTATCGGAACCCAAGCATTAAACTTATTTTTTTGCAAAACGGGAACATTACAAAAATTATTTAACTTTTCGCCTGTTAATTTTTCATAAAATAATTCCGGAAAATTTTCTACAGACTTTGCGCCGCAGATAAAATCTACAAATCCAAATTTTTCATTAATATAATTCTTGATATTTTCTTGTTCGACCATACAGCCGCAAATTGCTATAAAAATATTCGAATTTGCCTTTTTTATATTTTTAAGATTCCCGATATGCGCAAGAATCTTTTCTTCAGCCGTATGCCGCACAGCACAAGTTTCAAATAAAATTAAATCAGCAACTAAAATATCGTCCGTGAAATTAAATCCCAAAAGTTTTAAAAATCCGCAGATTTTTTCAGCATCAGCTTCGTTTTGCTGGCATCCAAAAACTTTTATATGTGCCAAAAAATTTTCGCGATTAAATCTTTTTTTTAGAATTTTCCTTAAATTATTTATTACATCCAAGATTAAATCCCCTAGATTAAAAATCAGGTTTATTTTACTAAAAACTGATTACTTTTGCAAAAAGTTTATTTCTCCGGCATTGCCGGAGAGAATATATTTTCAATTTTTTCAGTCCTAATTTCGAAATAACTTTTATTCAAGCTATAGTTGGAGAAAATTTGCAGTTTGAAATCTATATTTTATTTTTTTGTGATAATTCTATTCTAAATACAATAACTTCTTTTTTTGAATGGTCTAAACAAATAATTTCTATTCTTTTGCTATTTTTTAAATCAAAAATTAATTCAAAAGAGTCTTTTATTAATAAAGAAGCTCTATTTTTATTGATATTATTGCACTTAACTGCAAAGTCAAGTAAAAATTTTACTATTTCGGTGTCATCAGATGATTTACTTACATCTTTTGGTGGAATTTCATCCAAAAGTATATTGCGCAAATCATTAATCGAAAATTTTTTAGATACGTAATTTTTACTAAATTCGTTTGGCATAAACGCTGTAACGTTTATATCATAATTCCCAGACGATAAATTAATATTAAAAGATTCTATTTCTTTCAATAATCCCTTAATATTTTTATTTTTATGTCTATAATAGTCTACAACAGGAATAAATGGGAGACTAGCAATCAACAACGGTATACTTACAGTTGTTACTTTTAAAGTTCTAGTCATCCATTTTGTAAGTTCGCTGTCTAAACTTGCTTTTACAGCTGTTTGGCTAGATAAAAAAGACGCCAATAATACTGAAGCATAAATTTCCTTTTTATTCATATCTAATTCACCTCCTTATTAAAAATTATATCAATAATTTTTGATTTTGTCAAGAAAAATATTTAAAAAGGCATTGCTAAAAAAAGATAAATATTTCCTCCGGTGCCGCCGGAGAAAATTAGGTGTATATGTTATAAACATGATTTAATAAATTCTCTAAATATTGGCTGAACTTTATTTGGGCGGCTTTTGAATTCAGGGTGAAATTGAACGCCTATATAAAATTTGTGAGTCGGAATTTCTACAACTTCGACTAATACTCCATCAGGCGAAAGCCCTGAAATCGTCATTCCGTTATTTTCAAATTGTTCTCTAAAGTCATTATTAAATTCATATCTGTGCCTGTGGCGTTCAGAAATTTCATCAGTGCCATAAATTTCTTTGAGTTTTGTATTATCTTTTATCTTGCAAACATAAGCGCCTAGCCGCATGGTGGCTCCTTTTTCTTCAATATCTTTTTGGGTTTGCATCAAATGCACAACCGGCGTGCAAGTTTCTGAAAATTCAGAAGAATCAGCGTTTGAGATACCCAAAACATTCTTTGCAAATTCGATAACCGCAATTTGCATTCCCAAACAAATTCCAAAATAGGGAATATTATTTTCCCTTGCATATTTTGCTGCGGTTATCATGCCGGATATTCCTCTGGAATCGAAGCCTCCAGGTACTAATATGCCTTTGCAGTCTTTCAGCATATCTTTTACTGTAAATTCTGTTAAAAGTTCTGCATTTACCCATTCTATTTGAATATTCACTTTCCAAAAAATTCCTGCATGGTTCAAAGATTCGATTATTGAAAGATAAGCATCTCGGAATTTAATATATTTGCCAACTATTGCTATTTTTACAGTTTTGTTATTTTTATCTATATTTTTGACCATATTTTCCCAATCTTTTAGATGAGTATCCTGGCAATTTATCGCTAACTCCCGTACCACAATATCTGAAAAGTTACTTTTTTCGAGCATCAGCGGGACTTCATAAAGCGAGGGCATTGATAAATTTTCAATTACGCAATCTGATTTTACGCTACAAAAAAGTGCAATTTTTTCTTTTATTGCGTTATCTAAATTTTTTTCACATCTTGCAATTATTATGTCAGGATTAATTCCGAGTGAGCGCAGTTCTTTGACTGAATGCTGGGTGGGCTTTGTTTTATATTCGCCAGAAGCAGGAAGATAGGGAACAAGAGTCAAATGTATAAACAAGCAATTTTGTTTTCCGACCTCCATGAAAATTTGCCGGGCAGCTTCTACAAATGGCAAAATTTCGATATCGCCAACCGTGCCGCCGATTTCAGTAATGATAACGTCGGCCTTTGTGCTGTTTGCAAGCGAATAAATAAAATTTTTGATCTCGTTCGTTATGTGTGGAATCACTTGAACGGTCTTGCCAAGATATTCGCCTTTGCGCTCTTTGGCTAAAACCTTCCAGTAAATTTGCCCCGAAGTAATATTTGAAAACTTATTTAAATTTTCATCCATAAATCTTTCATAATGCCCCACATCCAAATCAGTTTCGGTGCCGTCATCTGTTACAAAAACTTCGCCGTGTTGATAAGGGCTCATCGTGCCGGGGTCAACATTTATGTAAGGGTCAAATTTTTGTGCCGCAACTTTTAAACCCCTCGATTTTAAAAGCATTCCCAGCGATGCCGCTGTTATGCCTTTGCCAAGACCTGAAACCACTCCGCCGGTTACAAAAATAAATTTAGTCATAATACTCTCCTTTAAAAACTTTAACTGCCTCGCCGGTCATGTAAACCTCATTATCATCAAATTCAATCTCAAGTTTTCCGCCTTTGAGGTTTGCCGTTACTTTTTCATTGCAATATTTTTTCGAAATAGCGCTCACTGCCGCAGCACAAGCTCCTGTGCCGCACGCTAAAGTTTCGCCGCTGCCGCGTTCAAAAACCCGAATTTTTATATTGTCTTTTGATTCAATTTCTACAAACTCAACATTAACACCATTTTTAAAACGCCTTGATTTTTGAACTTTTTTGCCTATATTTTCAATATCAATTTCATTAATATCATCTTCGCAAAAAATAACAAAGTGCGGATTACCAATTGAAAGATAAATTCCGCTTTCATTTGATATATCTTTTGGGATTTCTTCTAAATAAAAACTGTCTATAAATTCAGGCGAACCCATATGAACTTTGATTTTTGAAGTTTTTTCAGAACTTTCAATTAATTCAAGGGTTTTAACTCCTGCCATAGTTTCGATTTTGGCGATATTTTCTTGCAAATTTCTTTTATTATCAAAAATATACTTGCCAACGCATCGGATTCCGTTGCCGCACATCTCGGCTTCGCTTCCGTCAGCGTTAAAAATCCGCATTTTGGCGTCTGCTTTTAAAGACGGCAAAATTAATATAAGTCCATCCGAGCCCACTCCAAAGTGCCTATCAGAAACTTTTCTTGCAAGTTCGCTGGGATTTTCAACATTTTTTTCAAAACAATCTATGTAAACGTAATCGTTGCCGCACGCTTGATATTTAAAAAACTCCAAATTGCCTCCCGAAGAGCATAAAAAAATAATTTTAAAAGTAAATATTGATGATACACGATTTTTTGAAAAAAATCCAGAGGTAATTATGGCAATCGGAAGATTAATTGTAAATGTTTTTGGGCAAAATCAGGGCGAACCCGTTGCAAATGCTGGCATTCAAATTTTAGATTCACAAAATAAAAATATAATTGACCAGTTATTTACAAACAGTTCCGGTCAGTCTGATACGATAAGCTTAAATGCTCCGGATGTCGAGTATTCACTGGAGCCCAACGCTCCAAAGCCGTATTCCGAATTTGATATTTTAGTGAGTTACAATTCGCAAAAAATAACAGTCAATAATATCCAAATTTTTGCAGATACCACTGCGGTTCAGAATGTTTTTCTTAGTTTTTTGCCGAGTAACATTTCGTATAATATTCCGCCGCACAGTCTTTATGAAAATTATCCGCCAAAAATTGCCGAAGATTCTGTGAAAAAATTGCCGTTTCCCTCAGGATTAGCAGTCTTGCCGCAGCCAGTTATACCAGAATATGTTATAGTTCACGACGGAGTCCCAAGTGATAATTCGGCTCCCAATTATTGGATTCCTTATAAAAATTATATAAAAAACGTATGCAGCAGCGAAATTTACCCAACTTGGCCCTACGAATGCATAGTCGCCAATGTTTTGGTTATTAATTCGTTCACTCTTAACCGAATTTTTACTGAATGGTATCGCAATCAGAATTATAATTTTACAATAACTTCTTCGACTGCTTATGACCAAAGTTTCGTTTATCAGCGCAACATTTTTTCGAAAATTTCAGAAGTTGTTGACAGTATATTTTCACAATATATTACCAAACCTGAGATAGAACAACCACTTTTTACACAATATTGTGACGGCGAAAATGTGAACTGCCCTGGCTGGCTTTCGCAATGGGGCTCTAAGCAACTAGCTGAAAACGGCGCAAATTATGTTGATATTTTAAAAACTTATTATGGTTACAATATTTATTTTGAAATGGCCAAACAAGTCGAAGGTATCCCATCGTCGTACCCCGGCAGCGTTTTGCAAGTCGGCAGCCGAGGCAATTCTGTTCGAACTATACAAAATCAGCTTATCGATATAAATAAAAAATATCCATTAATACCTAAAGTCGCTGCAGACGGAATCTACGGCAACGAAACCGCAAATGCGGTTAAAATTTTTCAATCAACATTCGGGCTGCCTCAAACCGGGATTGTAGATTATGCCACTTGGTATGAAATCTCACGCATTTATGTTGCGGTTAAAAAATTGTCATAAAATTAATTTTTTAATATGAGACTTATAAAAATAATTAGTTTATTGAACACTAATATCCTGCGTTTGTTTCTCTACAGCTATTTCTACTTTTTTATCTCTAAAATTCATATTATAACGGCACCACAACTTTTTATTATCGCTACCATAAAAATCAAATTCAAAACAAGTGTTTTGTTTGTTGTTTTTCTTTTCTTTATTGAACAATATTTTAAAATTTTGTATCTTAATTTGTGGTGAAAAAAATTCTTTAAATTGCTTGCTTACTTTAATTATATTTTTTAAATTTTCATCAATAGTTTGAAAATTACATTTTTTAGAAATAGCATTTTTATTGGCTTCAATATCATCGAAGATTTTCTTTATTTCCTCACATCTATTTTCAAAAGCAATTAATTTTTTAATATTTTCGTCATTTTCGTAATTTATACTATGGGTGCATAATGAACTTGCTAATTTTTGGTCTATAATATAATCCTCCTCACTCGAATATTTGCGTTCAAGATTACTCATTATAGGATTACAACTCTCATTTCCCAAAAATCCACGTACTCTTTTTTTCACATCCGGACTATTTAGCAAATTCAATTTTGCGTCTCTCAATTCATCGATTAATTTATAACAATCTTGCTTAGTTTCAATTTTAACTCCTATATCATTAGCAATTGGGTATTGCAAAAATATATAGAAAGGCTAGTAAAAGAAAGTAAATAAAGAAACAGAAAAAGAAATCATAGAAAGAGAACGAGACCAACAATAAGTTTTACGAGCAAAGCGAGCAAGGTAATGACGAAGAAGACGATTCAT
>JAFSLT010000060.1 GCA_017448285.1 Clostridia bacterium | reverse complement strand
CATACAGAAATTATTTTAAAACTTCCATCGCGGCGGAAATCAGGAATAATATACCAATATTGTGCTTGATTACCATTACTTTGATATTGTTGTATATTGGCGCCAATTTCTTGTGAAGCATCCTTAACATCCAGCATTTTTTCAGAACATAAAGCTTTTATGGTGTAATATCCGCCATTTTGTTTTTTAACTTCAAATTTTTGAGCTGAAGTGCCGTTTTTTCCCCATAAATGAAGATTCGCATCATTTTCTTTGGACGCACCGCAAATATCCAAACAGCTTTTGTATTTATTAACAGCGCTTGATATACAATAAATGCCGTCTTTTAACGGAGAATTTTTGCTACAATAAGCCGAAAGCTTTAACTTTTTAATATGATTTTGTATATAATCCGGACATTTTTTCACATTTTCGGAAGTTAAAACATCCGAACCAAACGAATCTAAGATTTCTTGGGCATAATCCAAAAATCCATCATTTCTAATTAACCATTGTACGATAAGTGTTATTAGTTGATTTTCTTTGTTTTGTAGGCAATTTCTTTTTCTCCAGCTATCGCAAACTTTTTTTAATGCCCGGCATTTACAAAATTGTTCATGACTAGCATTACTTGAAAGACTTGAAAGTGAATTAGGTCTGCCTCTGTAATTATAAAATTTAGCTGGTATTAACTTTATTTTATTAGAATTTGCTAACGCCATAAATAAAAAGCACGTATCTTCTCCCCAATTGAGTCCCGGAATAAATCTTAATTTATCATTTTGAATTATTTCAGATTTAAAAAAATGATCCCAAACATAATATTTTTTATAATCTCGATTATATATATAATCTTTTGCGGTAATACTCGGAGCATCAGAAAAATCAATTTTATTGACATGACTATCATTACCGTCTTCGAACCATCTGTAATCGCAATGAAGTATATCTACATCATCATTTTTGGCATAATTGTAAGATGTTTTATATGCATTAATATCCAAATAATCGTCTGGATCGGCAAATGTTATATATTCGCCATTTGCAATGTCGAGTCCCGCGTTGCGTGCCTTCGAAACTCCGCCGTTTTTTTGGTGTATAACCTTAACTTTTCCATCATATTTGTCTGCATATTCATCCAAAATTTTTCCGCAATTATCAGGCGAGCCGTCGTCAACAGCAATTATTTCTATTTCTTTTAAAGTTTGATTAACTAAGCTGTCCATGCATTCTCGCAGCCAAGGCTCGACCTTATAAACCGGCACAATAACCGAAACTTTTGGGCGAGTTTCAGCATAAGTTTTTGTATCAGAACTGTTTATTTTGCAAAATGGCATTAAAATAGTTAAAAATATTAGTGCTAAAAAATGAATAAAATTTTTATTTATTTTTTTATACATAAAAAATCACCTCTAAAGTAAATTTTGGTATGAAGATATCAATTGTATTTGCTAGTATATAATGCACATAAATAATCACCACCTATATAATCATTATGTATAATATATATATTTCGGATTCAAAAAAGTCAACTTTTTGGCATTGCCAAAAAGGTATAATTTTATTAAAAAAGTTTGTAATATTAAAATCTAAACATCCTCTCCGGCGTCGCCGGAGAGAATTATCTGTTCAATTTTTTAGTAATAATTACTAATTTTAATCCAAACCTATTCAGCGAAATTTTCTAAGGTCAATTCGGCCTCTATCGTCGATATTTGTAACCTGAAACGTAGCGATATCACCGACGTTTAAAATATCGGTTACCCTTTCAATTCTTCTGTCCGCAAGCTTAGAAATATGGCACATGGCTTCTCTTCCCGGCGCAATTTCGGCAAAAACACCAAAACTTGTCACGCGCGTGATTTTTCCTATAACAATGTCTCCCACTTCGATGTCTTTTACAACACTTTTAATATAATCAATCGCCAACTGACAATTTTTTATGTTTTTAGACGAAACAAAAACTCTTCCATCATCTTCGATGTCAACATCAACGTCGAAATCTGAGCATATTTTTTGGACAATTTTCCCGCCTGTTCCTATTACATCTCGTATTTTACCAATCGGCACTTCTGTACTCAATATCTTGGGCGCAACATCCGCAACATTTTCGCGCGGTTTAGAAAGTGTGTTTAATATACATTCGTTCAAAATTTTTAATCTTGCTTTTTTCGTTACTTCAAACGCTTCTTTTACAATTTCCGGCAATAATCCATCGATTTTAACGTCGACCTGTATTGCAGTTATTCCATTTTTCGTCCCGGCAACTTTAAAATCCATATCGCCGTAAAAATCTTCTATACCTTGAATATCAACAAATGTTTTCCAATCTTCGCCGGAGGTTACTAAACCGCACGATATTCCGGCAACCGGCTCTTTGATTGGCACGCCAGCGTCCATAAGCGCAAGAGTGGAAGCGCAGACCGAGGCCTGCGAAGTTGAGCCGTTTGAAGAAAGAACCTCCGATACCAATCTAATTGTGTATGGGAACTCAGAAGTTTTGGGAATAACAGGCTTTAAAGCTCTTTCGGCAAGTGCGCCATGCCCGACCTCACGCCTCCCGGGCGCTCTCGCAGGACGCGCTTCTCCGACAGAATAAGCCGGAAAATTATAATGATGTATATAATATTTTTTCTCTAAATTCGAAATTCCGTCGATCATTTGATATTCATTTAGAGGCGCTAAAGTGACCACCGTTAAAACTTGGGTTTTGCCCCTAGTAAAAAGCGCGGAGCCATGGACCTTAGGCAGCAATGCTACTTCGGCGCTCAGCGGTCTGATTTCATCTAATTTTCGGCCATCAACACGCTTATTGAGTTTAAAAATCCATTCACGAACCACTTTTTTCTGAACTTCTGGAATACACGCGCCAATAAAATTCCCGGCATCTGGGTAATCAGGCAATAATTTATTTAATAGCTCTTCTTTTATTTTGGAAATTTGCAATTCACGGTCAAATTTTTCAGTTATACTAAAAGTATCCGCAATTTTTTCTTTAGATAACTCAAAAATTTTATCTTTAAGCTCAACATTTTCATCGTTTTCATTTATTCTTATTTTAATCTTGCCCACTTTGCATACAATTTGCGAGATAAAACCGATAATTTTTTTGTTTACTTCATGAGCATTCATAATGCAATCAAACATTAAATCGTCGTTAACTTGATTTGCGCCGGCTTCAATCATCAGAATTTTTTCAATTGTTGAAGAAACAGTTAAATTCAAGTCAGATTCATCATTAATTTGAATCTCACTTGGATTAACTATGATTTTATTTTTAACAAGTCCGATGACCGTTGAAGCAACTGGACCGTTCCAAGGAATATCAGAAATCGCAAGGGCGATAGATGCCCCGATTATCGAAGCTACTTCCGGAGAATGATTTTCCGATACCGAAAGAGCCGTGCACACCACCGCAACGTCATTTTTCATATTTTTAGGAAAAAGTGGCCTTATGGAGCGGTCTATTAATCTCGAAATTAAAATCGCTTTTTCTGAAGGTTTCCCCTCACGTTTTGAAAAAGACCCCGGGATTTTGCCTACAGAATAAAGTTTTTCTTCAAAATCAACCACGAGAGGGAAAAAATCCATTCCCTCTTTAGGTTTATCTGACATGGTAACTGTTGTTAAAATTACAGTTTCACCGAACCTTACCAAACAAGAACCATTTGCAAGCAGTGCCATTTTGCCTATTTCAACTTCGAGCGGCTCACCTAAAATTTCGGTTTTAAAAATATTCAGCGCCAAATTTAGCCTCTTGCCACTATCGATCTTATTCCAAGTTTAGCAATCAACGCATCATATCTGCCAGAATCAGACCGAAACAAATATTTTAAAAGCTTGCGTCTTTGGTTAATCATCATAAAAAGGCCGCGGCGCGAGTGATGATCCTTTTTATGAATTTTTAAATGTTCTGTTAATTTTGCAATTCTATCGGTAATTAATGCAACTTGCACTTCGGTAGAACCTGTATCTTTTTCGTGCCTTGCGTTTTCTTTAATAACTTTCGATTTTTCCAGTTTACTTTCCATCTAAATCCCTCCAATAAATTTTCATGCTCGGTATTTTACATCCAATTTGATAATAAAGCAACCCCTAAAAATACAATCGCGACCATAGAAGTAAGTTTTATTAAAATATTTATCGATGGCCCGGAAGTATCTTTAAAAGGATCGCCTACAGTGTCACCAACAACTGCAGCTTTATGCGAGCTTGAACCTTTGCCGCCAAAATTTCCGGCTTCGATATGCTTTTTCGCGTTATCCCAAGCGCCGCCTGCGTTTGACATCATAGTTGAAAGAACAAAACCGCAAACGGTAACACCCGCCAAAAGCCCTGCTGTGCCCGGAACTCCTAAAGTTGCGCTGACCAAAATTGGCGTTGCAATAGAAACCGCGGCAGGAACTAACATAAGCCTTACGGATTCGCCAGTGCAAATTGAAACGCAAGAAGAATAATCGGGCTTTGCCTTGCCTTCCATAAGGCCTTTAATGCTTTGGAACTGTCTCCTGACCTCATGAACTATACTCATTGCAGCTTTACCAACGGCTTCCATAGTATACGCCGAAAACAAAAATGGGAGCATAGCGCCGATAAATAATCCGATAAGAACCGGTGGATTTGTGACGTTCAAGTTAAGTTTCAAATTAGGTGCGAATACTTTGGCTTCAGAAATATAAGCAGCGATTAAAGTAAGGGAAGTCAGCGCGGCAGATCCGATTGCAAAGCCTTTTCCTGTTGCAGCTGTGGTGTTGCCCAAAGCATCAAGTGCATCGGTTCTACCTCGAACATTTTCGCCTAAACCTGACATTTCGGCAATACCTCCGGCATTATCGGCAATCGGACCGTAAGCATCTGTTGCAAGAGTTATTCCAAGTGTTGAAAGCATGCCAACTGCGGCAATTCCTACTCCATAAAGACCTCTACTGAATCCAATTGCAGTGTTTGTGGTTCCGCCGCATACAAAAAAGCTCCATAAAACCGCAATTCCGATGATGATGCATGGTGCCAGTGTTGAAAACATGCCCAAAGATAAACCTGAAATTATAACCGTTCCTGAGCCGGTTTCGGAAGATTTTGCAAGTTTTCTCGTCGGTTTATATGTATCGGAAGTAAAAAATTCCGTCGTAAAACCGATTAAAATTCCGGCAATTAGGCCTACCGAAAGCGACACGAACAGTTTTTCGCACTGTGGGAAAAATTTTTCAATTATATAATAAGAACCTAACACCATCAAAATCGAACTTATCTGTGTACCTCTGCGCAAAGAATTGAGAAGCGATTTTTGGTCGGCATTTTCGTGAGTTTTAACAAAAAAAGTACCAATCATCGAAACTATAACTCCAAGTGCTGATAAAATCATCGGTAAAATCACGCCATCCATGCCGAAGCCTGCGCCAATCGAGAGCGCCGCAGTCGAAATCATAGCGCCGACAAACGATTCATAAAGGTCAGCCCCCATTCCGGCAACGTCACCAACGTTATCACCGACGTTATCCGCAATAACAGCGGGATTTCTGGGGTCATCTTCCGGGATTCCGACTTCAACTTTACCAACCAAATCCGCGCCAACATCGGCAGCTTTTGTAAAAATTCCTCCACCGACACGCGCAAAAAGCGACATACACGCAACACCCATTCCGAACGTTAACATATTCGAAACGATATTTTGAGTTAATTCTGTACCAACAATTCCAGTTCTTGAATACCAAAATTTTAAGAACCAAAACCAAAGTGATATTCCCAAAAGTCCAAATCCAACGATTACAAATGAAATCACACTTCCGGCTGAAAATGCGACTTTAAGCCCTTCATTCAACCCTTTTTGAGCAGCCGAAACGGTTCGGACGTTTGCCATAGTAGCCGTTCTCATGCCGATAAATCCTGAAAGCGCCGAAAAAAATCCGCCTAAAATGAACACATAAGGCACCAGTTTTCCAACTATTCCAAAAAACGAACACACTAATAATGCCACAAAAATTGCCGCGAAAAATATCGATACACTTTGATATTGCCGTTTAAGATACGCTGTGGCTCCGATGCGTATTGCGTCAGAAATTTCTTTAGCTCTTGCGTTATCAGTTGGATAATTTTTGATTTTTATATATTTAAAAACTGCAAACGCCAAAGATACTAAAGATACTAAAAAAACAAGTAAAACAACATCCACAAAAACCCTCCAAGTTTTCGCATTTTTAAAATTTTCACATAATTTTTATTCAAATAAATCAAACCACCAATTCTATAACTGCCATTTCAGCAGCATCGCCGCGTCTGGGACCGAGTTTGACGACTCGAGTAAATCCGCCGTTTCTGCTAGCAAATTTTGGGCGTAAATCCGTTAGAACCTTTTGAGTTAAATCTTCGCCCAAAAATGCAAACATTCTCCTCTTTGTGCTAAGCGTAGGAACTTCATCGCGCTTGGCAAGCGAAAAATATTTTCCAATAAAAAACTCAAGTTCTTTTGCCTTGAAATAAGTTGTTTTAATTTTACCGTAAGTTATCAATGATTTAACTAAATTTTTAAGCATCGCCATACGGTGAGAAGTAACTCTGCCTAATTTTCTAGCACACATATTAACTACCTCCTATTTTTACGTTTCATCGTCATTGTTGTTATCGCCATTGTCGTTACCTTCATTGCTATTATCTTCGCCATTCTCTTCTTCCGGGGCTTTAGCCTTTCTTCTACTTTGCTTATCATTTTTCCAGCCGAATTCTTTGAGCTTTGAAACTATTTCATCGCACGATTTTTTCCCCAAGTTTCTTATACCGGTTATTTCATCATATTTCATGACTAAAATTTGACTTAATTTTTCAATGCCTACTCTCTTGAGTGCATTAAAAGTTCTTACGGAAAATCCCAAGTCGTCCAGCGCCAAATCGCCGGATAAACTTTTAAGTTCGCCGCCGCTCAACGACATTTTAAGACCGCTGCCAAGTTCTGAAAAAAGTGCAAAATGTTCCATCAAATTATTAGAAGCGAACGCAACAGCTTCTTGCGCCGAAATTATACCGTTTGTCCATACCTGAACAGTGAGCTTATCATAATCTGTAATTTGCCCTACGCGAGTATTCTCAATGATATAGTTGACCTTGGTGACCGGAGAATACAGCGAATCAACGGGTATTATGTTCACAACCGAGGGCATAATATTCCTGTTTTGTTCTGCCGAAACGTAACCGACTCCAGATGTGAAAGTAATTTCCATCTTAAGCTGTGCACCTTCATCCAAGGTTGCGATCGGATTATTGCTTAAAATACTCAAATCAGAATCTGATTCAATCATATCGGCAGTAAACTCGCACGGCCCTTTTAAGTTAATATAAACAGTTTTTGACTCGCATCCTTCAAGACGAACTATTATATCTTTAACATTAAGAACAATTTCAGTCACATCTTCGTGAACTCCCGGTATCGTGGAAAATTCGTGAGTAACGCCATCGATTTTTATCGAACTCGCCGCCGAACCCGGTAAAGACGATAAAAGCACGCGTCTTAAACTATTGCCCAAAGTTACGCCAAAACCGCGCTCTAGCGGATCAACAACAAATTCGGCATACTTGCCGTCATTCGAGGCGTTTTTTACAATTACTTTTTCTAATTCCAATCCAGACTCCTCCTATGTTTAAATTATTTCGAATACAATTCGACTATCAGTGTTTCCGAAACTTCCAAATCAATATCTTCTCTTCTGGGAATTGCAGAAACTTTAGCTTCAATATGTTCCGGATTAGAAAACTCAAGCCATTTTGGAAGATTTTTTGACGAATTATCGGCAATAACCGACTTTAAAATTCCCTTTTTCTTCCCTTGATCAGAAACCGAAACAACATCCCCCGGACCGACCAAATACGAAGAAATATCTACCGGATGCCCATTAACACAAAAACTTCTGTGAATCGTAAACTGTTTAGCTTGTTCCCTAGAAACCGCCCAGCCCAAACGATAAACAACATTATCTAAACGCCTCTCGAGAAAAGAAAGCATGTTTTCACCCGTTTTGCCCTCTTTTATTTTAAGCGCCATATTATAATACTTTCTGAACTGTTTTTCTCTTACACCATAATATCTTTTCGTCTTCTGCTTAGCTCTTAACTGAATTCCATATTCAGAAGATTTTTTTCTTGCCTGACCGTGTTGCCCCGGAGTGCTTTGCCTTCTGGAAATCGAACATTTATCCGAAAAACATCTTGGACCTTTTAAAAATAATTTTTGACCTTCAGCCCTGCATAATTTACATCTTTTTTCCACAAAAATCCCTCACTTTATTAAAAATTTAAACACGGCGTCTTTTAGGTGGTCTGCATCCGTTGTGCGGAATTGGGGTGACATCTTTAATCAAAGTAATTTCAAGCCCCACAGCCTGCAAGGCCCTTATCGCAGATTCCCTGCCTGACCCCGGACCTTTTACGTATACTTCAACTGACCTAATGCCATGTTCCATAGCTCCTCTGGCCGCAGCTTCGGCTGTAGATTGAGCCGCAAACGGCGTTGATTTTTTGGAGCCTTTAAATCCAAGCGTTCCTGCGCTGCACCAAGTAACGGCGTTGCCTGAAGTATCAGATATCGTAACAATTGTGTTGTTAAAAGTTGCCTGAATATGCGCAGCACCTCTTTCTATATTCTTGCGCTGACTTCTGCGGATTACCTTTCGTCTTTCATTAGCCATAAAATAAAATTCTCCTCTTTAAATTTACTTTTTCTCTTTTTTCTTACCTGCTATGGTCTTGCACGGACCTTTTCTTGTTCTTGCGTTGGTTTTCGTGCGTTGCCCCCTCACGGGTAACCCTTTAAGATGCCTGATTCCCCGATAACATTTTATGTCGGTCAGCCTTTTAATATTGAGCGATACTATTCGCCTTAAATCACCTTCAACGTGAACTTCAAGTTTAGCAATACTTTCCGAGATATCTCTTGTTTCATCGTCGGTTAAATCTTTAACTCTCTTATCAAAATCCACATTTGCTTTTTTTAAAATTTTTCTCGAAGTAGTAAGTCCAATACCTTTAACATAAGTTAACCCGACCTCAATCCGTTTATCACGAGGAAGATCTATACCGGATATACGTGCCATTTTAAGCCTCCTTAATTAAATTTAACCTTGCCTTTGTTTATGCTTAGGATTTTCGCAAATAACCATTACTCTACCTTTTCGTTTGATTATTTTGCATTTGTTACAAATTTTTTTAACCGATGGTCTGACTTTCATGTCAAATACCTCCTTTTAATTATTCAGTGGGAGTTTCATTTGCCGGTACCCTCCAAACAATACGTCCGCGAGTTAAGTCGTAAGGCGAAAATTCAACTCTAACTTTATCGCCCGCGATAACTCTTATAGAATTGCACCTGAGCTTGCCGGAAATTCTGCAAACAACAATGTGGTTGTTAGGCAGTTTCACTTTAAAAAAAGCACTGGGCAAAGCTTCCACGACAACCCCATCCATCTCAATATTGTCAGATTTAGCCATTAATTAAAACTCCTTCTAAAAAATATAAAATAAAATCTATACCAAAGTAAGAATAAAAGTGCCGTTTTCGGTTATAGCAACCGTGTGCTCAAAGTGTGCGCAAAGCGACCTGTCTTTGGTAACAACGTTCCAACCGCCGCTTTTTAAAGCCTCAAGCTCCGGTGCACCAACGCTGACCATTGGCTCGATGGCGATAACCAAACCATCTTCGATAATAGGTCCTGAAAATTTTTTGCCATAATTCGGAACGCTTGGCGCCTCGTGTACTGAGCGTCCGATTCCGTGTCCAACATAATTTTTAATCACCGAAAAGCCGAACGACTCCACAAAACTTTGAATGCTATGCCCTATATCACCGATATGGTTACCTACTTTAGCATTTTCAATTCCTTTTTGCAATGATTTTTCAGTTACATCCAACAAAATTTTAGCATCTTCCGAAATTTTACCACATGCAAAAGTCTTCGTATTGTCGCCATGAAACCCATTAATACAAGCTCCAACGTCTATGCTGACTATATCGCCCTCTTTGATTATTTTGTCAACCGAAGGAATGCAGTGAATGAGCTCTTCGTTAACTGATATACAAGCAGTTGCCGGAAATCCGTCTTCCCCTAAAAACGAAGGTTTTGCACCGTTTGACTCAATACACTTTCTGGCGATATCATCTAATTCTTTGGTACTGATTCCTGGTTCTATGGCTTTTCCTGCTGTTTTAAGGGCCAGCGCCGAAATTCTTCCGGCTTCGCGCATTATATCAATTTCTTCACGCGATTTCAACTTTATATTCAAATTTCGTTTAAGCATTAATTTTTCACCAAACTTAAAACTTCGGCCGAAGACTGCGAAATAGGTGCGCCGCCATCGACTGTTTTCAATATTTTTTTTGAAGAATAATAGTTGCGCAAAGGCAAAGTCTGTTCCTTATAAACTTTTAACCGCGTCCTGATTGTTTCTTCGGTGTCATCTTTTCTTTGAATAAGCTCCGCGCCACAATTATCACAAATATTCTGAACTTTAGGTTTCATCTCGGTTGCGCTGTTAAAAACCGAACCGCACTTTGGGCAAACCAATCGGCTGAGCATCCTCTTGCATATCAAATCATCCTCAACATTAATATCGATAACTGTGTCAATTTTAATTCCCATATTTTCCAAAGCTTCGGCCTGAGCAACAGTTCTTGGGAAGCCGTCCAAAATATAGCCCTTTGAGCAATCCGGATTTGAAAGCCTGGATTTTAACAGCTCGATTACCAAATCATCCGGAACAAGTTTGCCATTTTCTGTATAACTTTTTAAAACTTCAGCTTTATCTCCTCCGGATTTTAGAATACCTCTTATTATGTCTCCGGTTGATATCGCGGGGATACCGAGCTTTTTAGAAAGCAGGGCCGATTGCGTGCCCTTGCCTGAACCCGGCGCTCCTAGAAAAATAATTTTCATAATACCCCCTTAATCCAAAAAGCCTTTGTAAATTCTCATCATTGTTTGTGATTGCAAAATTTTAACAGTTTCAAGTGCAACACCGACAAGGATGATTATCGAAGTTCCGCTCAGCGAAAGACCAGTCATGGGAATCAGCTGCATAAACAGTACCGGGAAAATAGCAATAAATGCCAAAAACAGTGCGCCCATCAAAATTACTTTTGATAAAACTCTGCCCAAATACTCAGCAGTCGGCTTACCTGCGCGAATACCCGGAATTGCTCCGCCGCCTATTCTCAAGTTGTTTGATATTTCAAGCGGATCGTACGAAATTGAAACATAGAAATAAGCAAACATGATAATTAACGCAAAATAAATCACATTATAAGTCCAGCTGCCAAAAGTAAACGCATTAAGAATCGCTTTCCATATGCCATTGGAACCCACAAAAAGATTAATCATGCTCGGTAGCATCAGCATAGAGCCCGCAAAAACGATGGGCATAACTCCTGCCAAACCTATTTTTAAAGGCAAATGGCTGCTTTGCCCATCAAAAACACGCCTACCTATCACGCGTTTTGCATATAAAATCGGCACTCGGCGCTCGGCGTCGTTCATAAAAACTATCAGCCACATCATACCTAAAAATACTACCAAGAAAACCGGAACGTATATATAATACATCCAGAAGTTTGCCGTATCAGTGATTGCAAAATATAAATAAACACCCATGTTTTTTAAAAGTGCCGGCATTCTCGAAACGATACCCGCGAACATTAAAATCGAAACACCATTGCCGATTCCATTTTCGTTAATGCGCTCGCCAAGCCACATCATAAGAGCAGTCCCGGCGGCAAAAACCGCAATTATTACTATCGCCGCGAAAATTCCTTCAATCCCTTGGGTATACTTAATAATACTCATGCCTGCATACCCATTATTACGAAGCAGCATATAGTAACCAAAGCCCTGCGAAATACCTAAAATAATGGTAAGAATACGAGTTATCGCCGTTATTTTTTTGCGCCCTTGCTCGCCTTCTTTGTGCAGCGATTCAAGATACGGCAGTGCAACACCCATCAGCTGCATGATAATCGAAGCATTGATATTTGGTTGCACCGAAAGCGCGAAAAGAGTTGCTTGCGCAAATGCACCACCCGAAAGAGTGTCAAAATACTGCAAAAGCGAACTTCCGCCGGACATTCCGCCCATAAACCCTTTAAGAGCCTCGGTGTTTAAAAACGGCACAGGAATTATGGAACCTATCCTAAACACTATTATTATCAAAAGCGTATAAAGCAATCTTTGTTTTAAATCGCCGGTTTTCCAAGCCTGCTTAAGTGTGTTAATCATTTCCGAATCACCTCTGTGGTTCCGCCGACATTCTCAATCTTTAATTTTGCACCAGCAGAAAACATATCGGCATGAACATTTAATTTTTTAGTCAAATTGCCGTTGCCTAAAATTTTTAAATAATCGAACTTTCTTTTAACAAGACCAGAAGATTTTAAAAGTTCTCTGTTAACTAAAGTGCCGTCTTTGAAAATTTCAAGCCTGCCAACATTTATTGCAGCGACCGATTTTGCAAAAATATTATTAAACCCTCGTTTGGGAACCCTGCGCTGAAGCGGCATTTGACCGCCTTCGAACCCCCATCTGATAGAGCCTCCCGAACGCGCCTTTTGTCCTTTGTGCCCTTTGCCGGCAGTTTTGCCATTACCTGAACCGTGCCCGCGGCCGATTCTTTTTTTTTGGTGCCTAGAGTTCGCCGCAGGACCAAAACTATTCAAATTCAACATAACTTTTATCGCCTCCTTTAAAATAAACTGCAGACACATACAAATAATATCATAAAAAGCAAAAAAAATAAAACTCAGCCCAGAATTTCTGAAATCGTTTTTTCTCTCACTTCGGCAGCGCGCTCAACACTGCAAAGCGACTTTAATCCCTTAATAACTGCTTTTACAACGTTGCCGGGATTATTGGATTTTAAAGATTTTGCTCTCAAATCTTTTATTCCAACAGCTTCAATAACAGCACGCGCGGAACCTCCGGAAAGCACACCGGTACCGGGCGGAGCAGGCTTTAATAAAACGCGGGTGGCGCCAAATTTGCCAATGACCTCATGGGGTATTGTATCTTTATGAAGATTTACTTTAATTATATGTTTTTTAGCATCTTCGATACCTTTTCTTATAGCATCCGGAATTTCGCCGGATTTTCCCATGCCAACGCCAACTCTGCCTTTGCCATCGCCCACGACCATTAGTGCCGAAAATTTGAAAATACGTCCGCCTTTGACCGTTTTTGAAACGCGATTAACAGTAACTAAATGCTCTTTGAATTCTTCATTTTTTGCAGATTTATTTCTAAAATTTGTTCTTGACAAGAAACACACCTCCTAAAATTTAAAAATTTAAAATTTAAGTCCATTTTCTCTTGCCCCTTCGGCAAGTTCTTTGATTCTTCCGTGATAAATATAACCGCCTCTGTCAAACACGACTTCTGAAATTCCGGCCTTTATGGCGCGTTCAGAAATAATTTTTCCAATTTCGCGCGCAGCAAGTTTGTTACCGCCGTAATTTTTAAAATTTTTTTCTAAACTTGAAGCCGAAACAAGAGTCTTAGCTTCGTCATCGTTGATTATTTGTGCATAAATGTGTTTTAACGAACGAAATACACACAAACGTGGTCTTGACGCCGAACCGTAAATTTTGCCTCTGACTCTTTTGTGTCTTCTCAAGCGGCGATTATTTTTGTCAGCCTTATTAATCAAAACATATCACCTCCAATTATTTTTTCGCCGACTTACCGGCCTTTCCTTCTTTGCGTCGTATAATTTCGTAATCGTATTTAATTCCTTTGCCTTTATATGGCTCAGGAGGACGTTTAGACCTTATATTTGCTGCAAACTGACCAACTTTTTGCTTATCGGCTCCGCGAACAATTATTTTATTTGCGCCCTGAACCTCCAGTGTTATGCCGTCTTCTTCCTTTACTATAACCGGATGAGAATAACCGAGATTCAAAACTAAATTTTTAGCCTGCTTTTGTGCTTTATATCCAACACCATTAATTTCGAGAGTCTTGGAGAACCCTTTTGTTACGCCTTCAACCATGTTGAAAATAAGCGAACGAGTAAGTCCGTGCAAAGCTCTGTTAAATTTTTCATCATTTTTACGCGAAACATTAATAACAGAATCAGCAATTTCAACATAAATATTAGGATTTACAACTTGCGATAATTCTCCATTTGGTCCTTTTGCATGAAAAACACCATCAATGAAACTCACATTAACGCCGTTTGGAATATTTATAGGTTTTCTTCCAATTCTAGACATATCCTAGCACCTCCTTTTTATTTTACCAAATATAAGCCAGAACCTCTCCGCCTAAACGTGATTTCCGTGCTCTTTTATCGGTCATAATGCCTCTTGAAGTTGAAATCAAAGCAATACCGAGTCCACCAATAACTTTTGGCAGCGCATCTGTTTTTGCATAGACCCGCATTCCGGGTTTTGAAATTCTTTTAAGATTAGTTATCACCGACGTTTGGTCAGGATTATACTTTAAAAAAGCTTTAAGCATCCTCTGCTTGCCGTCTTCGGAAATAACAAACTTTTTAACAAAACCTTCGTTGCATAAAATTTTAAGAATAGCAACTTTGATATTGGAAGATGGAATTTCAACACTTATATGATGTGCCGAAATAGCATTTCGAATTCTTGTTAAAGTATCTGCAATAGCATCAGTAACTCTCATTAATTCGCTCCTTTCGATTTTGAAATTTTAAAAAAATTACCAACTGGCTTTTCTAACACCCGGTATCTCGCCCTTGTGCGCAAGGTTCCTAAAACAAATACGGCAAATACCGAACATTCTTAAAAATCCCCTGGGTCTGCCACATAAGCTGCAACGAGTATACTCGCGAGTTTTAAACTTTTGCTCGCGTTTTTGCTTGGCAATTAACGACTTTTTTGCCATAATCCGCCTCCTTTCACTAAACTACACCGCACTTTTAAACGGAGCACCGAATAAACTTAAAAGTTCGCGTGCATGTTCGTCATTTTTTGCGGTGGTAATTATATTTATATCCATTCCGCGGACTTTGTCAATCTTATCATAATCAATTTCGGAAAAAATCAGCTGTTCTTTAACACCGATATTATAATTCCCGTGGCCATCAAATGATTTATTGCTTATTCCTCTAAAGTCTCTAACTCTGGGCAGCGCTAGGTTAAAAAGCCTATCAATAAATTCGTACATCCTGTCGCCGCGCAAAGTTACTTTTACTCCAATTTTCATGCCTGCCCGAATCTTAAAATTCGAAATCGAACGTCTTGCCAAACACGGAACAGCATGCTGACCGGTGATTTTTGCCAAATCACTGGCAATAGATTCGATGGCTTTGGAATTTTCGCGAACTTCTCCTGCTCCAACATTAATGACTACTTTTTCAATTTTTGGTACTTGCATGATATTTTTAAAAGAAAATTTTTTCATTAAATTGGGGACAATTTCTGATTTGTAAAATTCTCTAAGTCTTGCCATAAATTAACCTCCTTTTGTAAAATTACTTAGCAAACTGCCTTTTGCACTTTTTGCAAACGCGGACTTTAACATTTTTTTCATTTAATTCATGCCCCACGCGAGTCGGAACATCACAATGCGGGCACACAACCTGTAACTTATCAGTGCGAATCGGGGCTTCAACTTCGACAATTCCTGAATCATCGCCGATTCTTCTGGCTTTTAAGTGCTTTTTAACTTTATTTATGCCGGAAACCAAAGCTTTTTTGGCACGTGCACTCAGTGCGATAACTCGACCGCGTTTTTTCTTATCTTTACCCGAAAGCACACAAACCATATCTCCGATTTTAACATGAGATTTTAAAATGCGCGTTTTGTTCACGTTATCACCTCCTTTACATCGCCCGAATTTATAAAGTTTCGGGTGCTAAACTTAAAATTTTGGAAAATTGTTTATCTCTGAGTTCACGCGGCATGGGACCAAATATACGGGTGCCCTTGGGAGTTTTATCCTCTTTAATTATGACAGCCGCGTTTTCGTTAAAACGAATATAAGAACCGTCTTTTCGAGCAATTGCACATACCGTTCGCACCACAACCGCCTTTACTACATTACCTTTTTTTACAGAACCTGTGTTGCCGGCTTTTTTAACCGATGCAACTATAATATCTCCGACTCGTGCATACTTGCGCTTGGATCCCCCCAAAACCTTGATGCACATAATTTCTTTTGCGCCGGTGTTATCTGCAACCTTTAACCTTGTTTGAGGCTGTATCAAAAAAATCCCCTCCTTTTAATTTTTACTTTCTAAAATTTTAACTAATCGCCAGCATTTTTCTTTCGAAAGTGGTCTAGTTTCCATTATTTTAACACGGTCGCCAATTTTGCATTCATTTTTTTCATCATGAGCTTTAAATTTACTTCTGCGATTAATATATTTTTTGTAAAGTTTATGCTTGACCAATTGTTCAACTTGAACAACTATGGTTTTATCCATTTTATCACTCGTTACAATACCTATTCTGGTTTTTCTGGAATTCCTGACAGGTTTTTTTAAAACTGCTTGCATTTACTAGACCTCCTTTTTTGAGTTTAAAACTGTTAATATTCTGGCAATATCTTTTTTCAAATGCCTTATTCTCATTGGATTATTGAGCTGATGAATTGCTTTTTGGCAGCGAAGATTAAAAAGTTCTTCTTTGAATTCGGCTAGTTTTTTTACCATTTCTTCCTGTGAAAGATTCAAAATTTCTTTAATTTTCATCCTTGCCTCCGTTATCCAAAGGAATTTCTTTTTTAACAAACTTGCATTTAACTGGTAATTTCATGGCTGCCAAGCGCATGGCTTCTCTTGCAATTTTTTCATTTACTTCGGCAAGTTCAAACATAATTCTGCCAGGTTTTACAACTGCAACCCAAAACTCAGGCGCCCCTTTACCTTTACCCATTCTGGTTTCGGCGGGTTTTTTAGAAACCGGCTTATCAGGAAATATTTTTATCCAAACTTTTCCCATTCTTTTACAATACCTGGTCATCGCAACACGCGCGGCCTCGATTTGATTTGAAGTTATCCAGCAAGGTTCAAGCGATTGCAAGCCATAATCACCATAAGTTACGGTATTTCCGCGCGTAGCTTTGCCTTTCATTCTGCCTCTGTGCGCTTTTCGATATTTCGTTCTTTTAGGCAACAGCATTTCTAACCCCTCCTTTTACAATTTTTTTATCAGATTGTTTAAAAATTTCGCCTTTATATATCCAAACCTTAACACCAATTTTACCATAAGTTGTATCAGCTTCGGCAAAACCATAATCAATATCGGCGCGAATCATCTGCAGTGGAATGCTGCCTTCATGGTAGTGCTCGGCGCGGGCGATATCGGCACCGGCAAGCCTGCCAGAAACTCTAACCTTGATTCCTTTGACGCCTAAACGCATCGCTTTTCCTATAACCTGTTTGATTGCACGCCTAAATGGAGTACGTTTTTCAAGCTGCTGAGCAACATTTTCAGCCACTAATTGAGCATTGCTATCTGCACGCTTGACTTCTAAAACATTAATAATAACTTGAGAATTAATTAAATTAGAACACTCTTTTTTTAATTTTTCTATACCGCTTCCTGCACGACCAATTACGATTCCTGGTTTTGCACAGTAAACAAAAATATAAATTTTACCGCCGCGGCGTTCAATCTCGATTTTAGAAATGCCAGCCTTGCGAATTTGATTTTTAATAAATACCCTGATTTTTTTATCCTCAACAATCAATGCCGGAATTTCTTTTTTATCAACAAACCAGCGCGAAAGCCAGTCTTTATTTATTCCAATCCTCATTCCATTAGGATTTATCTTCTGCCCCATTACTCTCCTCCTCCTTAAAATCAGTTAATACAATAGTAACATGTGAAGACCTTTTTAAAATTCTATGTCCGCGCCCTTTTGAAACCGGCTGCACACGCTTTAAAGTGGGACCGGGGCACGCAAAACATTCTGAGACAAACAATTTAGACGCCTGCATATTATGAACATTTACAGCATTTGAAATCGCGGAATTTAAAAGTCTTAGTAAATGCCATGATGCCGATTTTGGTGTGTGCTGCAAAATCCCAATTGCCAAGCCTACCGGTTTATTCCTTATTAAATCAAGAACTATTCCGACTTTTCGCGGCGAAATTCGCAAATATTTTAAATGCGCTTGAGCTTCCATATTTTACCTCCTTATTTGTTAAAATTAGTACTTGCTATTTTTTAATTTTATCAGCAGTAGCGTTTTTGGAACCCGAATGTGCTTTGAACGTACGCGTTGGAGAAAACTCGCCCAGTTTATGACCTACCATATCTTCGGTAATATAAACAGGAATGTGCTTTTTTCCATTATGAACGGCAATTGTGTGACCAACGAACTCCGGGAAAATCGTAGAAGCACGGCTCCAAGTTTTTAAAGGCTCTTTTTTACCGCTTTCGTTCATGGTTTGAATCCGTTTCATTAACCTTTCTTGCACAAAAGGACCCTTTTTCAAGCTGCGACTCATATTACTCCTCCTCTCATGAGTTTAAAAATTAAACAAAATTTTGCAAAATCTATATTTTTTAGAATTTTATTTTCCATTTCTGCGTTTTACTATAAACTTATCAGAAATCTTGTGATTTTTACGAGTTTTATATCCCAAAGTTGGTTTGCCCCAAGGTGTTACCGGGGTTGCCCGACCGATTGGCGATTTGCCTTCACCACCACCGTGCGGGTGGTCGCATGGGTTCATAACCGAACCTCTGACGGTTGGTCTCCAGCCCATATGGCGTTTTCTGCCGGCCTTTCCTATTTTTATATTTTCGTGGTCTAAATTGCCAACTTGACCAACAGTTGCCATGCAAAGTTCCGGTACATTCCTGAGTTCGCCCGACGGAAGGCGCAAAAGTGCCATGTTATCCTCTTTTGCCATAAGCTGCGCCATATTTCCAGCTGACCTTGCGATTTGCCCACCTTTGCCTGGGTACATTTCAACGTTGTGAACAAATGTTCCCACAGGAATATCTTTTAACTTAAGTGCGTTACCAATTTTTATATCTGCATTTTCGCCTGAAATTACATCTTGACCAACTTCTAATCCTAATGGTGCCAAAATGTATTTTTTAGTCTTGTCGGAATACTCAACCAGTGCAATATACGCAGACCTGTTGGGGTCATATTCAAGGCTCAAAACTTTGGCATTTGAGTCAAATTTATTTCTTTTAAAATCAATAATACGATATTTACTTCGATTGCCGCCGCCGCGATGTCTCACAGTTATTCTGCCGTAACTGTTGCGCCCTGCGTGTTTTTTAAGAGGTTTTAAAAGTGCCTTGCACGGCAAAACTTTGGATAAGCCCGAAAAATCCGCCGAAGTCATGTTTCTGCGCGAAGGCGTTACCGGTCTGTAAGTTTTGATTGCCATTTTCTCACTCTCCTTTAAATTAAGTTATTTGATTGAAAAATTCTATGCTTTTTTCGCCTTTTGCAAGAGTAACAATCGCTTTTTTCCAAGAAGGAGTCATCCCCGATATTCTTCCTCTTCTTCTATGTTTGCCTCTGACAATTAAGGTATTCACTTTTGAAACTTTAACATTAAATACCTTTTCAACGGCTTGCCTGATTTCAACTTTGCATGCGTCTTTTTTAACCTTAAAACAATATTTCAAATCCGAAATGCCAAGCATGGATTTTTCCGAAATAAGCGGAGCAATAATAATATCGTGAAAAGTGCTGAAAGATTTCATTACGCCACCACCTTTTCCTGTTTATTTTTATCTGAACCAAAAATTTCTTCGATTTTCTTGGCAGCATTTTTAAAAATAATCAATTTTTCGTGATAAAAAATATCGTAAGAATTTAAACTTTCGGCTGATAAAACCTTGATTCCTGCAATATTTGAGGCAGATTTTACAAAAAATTTATTGGATTCGGGTAAAATAAAAACCGCCTTTTCTATGCTTAAATTTTTTAAAACTCCTAAAACTTCTTTAGTTTTATAAGATTGCATGGCAAAATCTTCTAAAATAACCAATTTTTCTGTTTTTACCTTTAAAGATAAAACTGAACGTATGGCAAGCTTGCGAACTTTTTTATTTAAAGTCCTTGAATAATCTCTGGGCTTTGGCGCAAAAACTATACCACCGTGGCGCCACTGAGGAGCTCTTGTTGAGCCTTGACGCGCGTGACCCGTGCCCTTTTGCCTCCAAGGTTTGGCGCCGCCTCCGCTGACTTCTGCACGCGTGAGCGCGGATTTTGTCCCTTGCCTTTGATTTGCCAAGTAAACTACTATTGATTCATGCAAAACCGAAATGTTTGGCTCAATCCCAAAAATTTCATCGGATAAATAAATATCTCCTACTTTTTTGCCGGTTTTATCCAAAATGTTAGAAAGCATTATTTTCCCTCCTTTTTACCTTTTTTTACTGTGTCTTTTATATAAACAATCGAACCTTTTGGTCCTGGAACGGAACCTTTTATTGCAATTAAATTTTCGTTTTCAAAAATTTTAACTATTTTTAAATTTTGAACAGTAACGCGTTCATGCCCCAAGTGACCTGCCGAGCGCAAGCCTTTGTAAACTCTTGACGGATCAGAACACTGACCGATTGAACCACCATGACGGCTGACAGGACCTGTGCCGTGACTTTCTCTTAGTCTTCTAAAATTCCAGCGTTTTATAACACCCGCCCAGCCTTTACCTTTGCTGGTTCCGGTTACATCCACGCATTCGCCGACGGAAAATACGTTAACTTTTATAAAATCGCCAATGTTTAAACTTTCAGCGTCTGCGAGTTTAAATTCGTGCAAAATTTTAACAGGCTCGATTTTGTTTTTTTCAAAAAAGACGAGCTGTGGTTTTTTTACTTTTTCTTCTTTAATTTTACCATAACCTAATTGAATGGCGGAATAGCCGTCTTTTTCAATAGTTTTTTTGTAAGAAACAACGCAAGGACCTGCTTTTATGACAGTCACAGGTATCATACAGCCGTCTTCGGTGAAAATACGTGTAATGCCTATTTTTTCTCCTATTATGGCTTTATTCATTAAAACACCTCCTTTGAATTAAAAATTAAAGTTTAAGCCCAATTTCAACTCCGGCCGGGAGCTCAATATTGGTAAGATTTTCAACAGTTTTGTTAGATGGTTTTAAAACATCTATCAAACGCTTGTGAGTTCTTACTTCAAATTGTTCGCGACTGTCTTTGTTAACCTGAGTTGAACGCAAAATAGTTATAATTTTTTTCTCGGTTGGCAAAGGAACAGGTCCGGAAACAATAGCACCGGTGCGCACCGCTGTTTCAACAATTTTTGCGCAAGATTTGTCGATGAGTTCATGATCGTAACTCTTGAGTTTGATTCTTATTTTTTTCTGACTTTTCGCATCTGCACTCAATCCTTAAACACCCCCTCACTTGAAAAATAAAGACCGCAATTTATATCTTAGAAACAGAGATTTGAAAATATTACCACAATGATTATTAAAAATCAATAGGTTTAAGCAAAAAAAAATTATTTAACTGAAAAATTTTATTGGTGCTAGTATAAGAAGTTGAACACGAAAATTTGGACAGAAAGTAAAAGTTAATTCAAAATTAATAATACGTAAGATTCTGTCTAAAATCTTTTAATTAAATAAAAAAGTAGGAAAGATAAACTGGATAAAAAAGTACGTTCGACAACCCAACGCTAGGGAAGTTTTTCCCATTGATGAGGTTTGATTTTTTCCGAAATATCTACACCAAGACCTAATTTTTCGTTCACATTAGACACAAATGTTCCCCTATATCCAGCATCTGCGCAGAATTTTTGTATGCTCGGATAACTTGTGTAGGCTTCTTTTGCAGTAAATATACCACTTTTCGTATCATGAATATTTGCAGCATGGACATCAACAGAAAGCATACATCCCAGAACATCTACCACAATATGTCGTTTTCTTCCTTTCGTTTTTTTCCCCCATCAATTCCTCGTTCTTCGCTTGCCAGCGTTGTTTTTACACTTTGTGAGTCAATTATTGCGTAGCTCGGGCTCTCCTTGCGTCCGGCATTTAT
>JAFSLT010000059.1 GCA_017448285.1 Clostridia bacterium | reverse complement strand
TGCTTGGGAAACAGATGCGCTATTTTTTCGTACATTTCTTTTGTTATTTCCATTCCCTGATTATATCACCTTTTCGTTTGCTATTCTACTATTTCCTATTTCGTGTTAACAGGCCCTAGATTTTGACATATAAACCACCTCTTTATAAATTTTATAAAATCAATGAGATATATTGAGATATAAAGATACAATTCAACGACCAGTTGATACCACTGCTTTTTGAGTCCATCAAATTTGATTTTTTATGCTTTTAAACTACTTTAGCGCATAACCCAATTCTCAACTATGTTTTTATTGTAAAATATAAAAATTAATTTGTCAAGAGAAAAATAATTTAACTTCTTTCGAAATCAGTAACAGATATTCTATTCGGCGTCGCTGGGAGAGTATTTATGATTTAATTTTTAAGTTTCGAGAAGTTATTATAAAAAGCAAAAAATCAAAAATTTTGGTCGAGGTGACAGGATTTGAACCTGCGACTTCTTGGTCCCAAACCAAGCGCTCTGCCAAACTGAGCCACACCTCGTTAAAATTTACTAAAAAATTTTTGCTATGCACTAAAACAAATTAAAAGTAAAAAAAAATAACAACTATAGTCTTTTATAAACCGACCTAATTTATAAAAAGATTTGGCAGGGGTAGAAGGACTCGAACCCTCGGCACGCGGTTTTGGAGACCGCTGCTCTACCAACTGAGCTATACCCCTTAATGGAAAATACCTACCGAAAGAAAAACATTATATTGAAGTGATTTTTATTGAAAAAACAAAATAAATTTTGTTATTCCTCTATCTTAAGTGTACTTTCCACTGGTGCCGATGGTGGGACTTGAACCCACACACAGTTGCCTGTAACGGATTTTGAGTCCGTCTCGTCTACCATTCCAACACATCGGCCGACTACAAACTCATTATAAAATAAAAAATTATAAAATTCAAGCAAATATAAGCAAGTTACTCCAAAATTTGCATTGCTAGGGCCTGTTAACACTAAGTAAAGAATCAAAAATAAAAGTGAAAAGATAACGAAAAGAAAAATAAAATCGAGCCTGTCATAACAAGTAAAAATACGTCTAAGGCATTGCCGCTTGAAAGTGAAAAAATTACCGGATTATTTTCGTCCGTGCAAATCATATGAATTTTTGTGTTGAATCCACCTTTAGTTTTGCTGATCACTTGTTTAATTATTTTTTTAAAGCTCCGTGAGAATATTTTCCCAATTCTACTTTCGTGTTAACAGGCTTTAAGCAAGAAAACTTGATTTTTTTAGAAAAGATTGTAGAATTACGATTGATGTTATATTTTATTTTTTATTAACTAGTGTAGAATTTTCTCCGGCGGTGCCGGAGAAAATTGTTTGCTCAATTTTTTAGGTAACGATTATTAATTTTGGGAAAATTCTATTGAAAAAATAAAAAATTTTGATATTATAATTGATGAAAGAGTGCCAATGGCGGCTAGTCACTTCCTTTTAGAAAGGAGTGATGCTTATGGATACTGATTTGTTACTAATATTTTTAATATTACTTACTTATCTGGAAATCATAAATAAAAAATAGTCGCCACTCCCTGAAAAAGTGCGACTAAATATCAATCTCTATTAGGGTGGCTAGCCGTTTTAACGGTTAACTCTTGCTTTTATTGTACTACAAAAGAAGAAAAAAATCAACTAAGATTCTTTCGAAACTGAAAAATTAAAATAAAAGTGTTCTCTCCGGCGTCGCCGGAGAGTGCTCAATTAATTGCTGCTTTCAAGTGCAAATACCAGACATATCAAATCAATTGTCTTTTAATTTAATATTAAACTCATAAACATTTGTAGAAGTAGGCATAGCAACTTTGTTTTCAATATCTTCTTTTTTTGTACCTTTCTTATACTTTTCAACTGTTTCATTTAATTTTTTAAAATCATCAGATAATTCATATGTTATCTTAAGAATACTTCCATCAGCTTCATCACTAATAGCATAATTTTTCCTCTCTTTCACATCTTTCATGTGGACAATAAGCATACTACCTTCAGCAGTCTGTTTTTTTGCATTAACAAAATCCAATCCGTAACATTTCGACAACTGTACTATATTTTCATGTTGTGCTAATATTTTGTTCTCATTTAACGCTTTCTCCATTTCGTTTCTTTCATTTGTACTTCCAAAAACTTCAGCATCCATAGTAATATCTAATTTTTTAGATTTCGATTTGAATTCAAAGTGTAATGTTGTTTTACCAGTAGTTTTTTCTTTGCTTAACTCTAATTTAACATTAAATCCACCCGTATCAGTAACAAAATCATATTTAATTTCATTATCATTTATAACCTTACCCGCAACAATGGCTTCAAAAATTACACTCAAAATTTCATTTGGATCATTTTCATTATTTTCCGTAGGTTTTCCATCACCATCATTTCCCTTTATTTCCATCTTACCAGGTGATTGAATTAAAACCAAAAATGCTTTGTAAAATTCTTTTCTTGTTTGCAAATCTCTTTGCTTCAAATCTTTATTATCCTGTTCGCCAGGGTTTCCAGGCTTTTGGTTTTTAGCACCAAAAAGCTTTGTTAAACCCCAAATTCCAAAACTAAGTGCTGTTGTGCCAACAATCGTACCCCCACCTATTAAAACCTTTTTAAGAACCGGCGACATACCTGTGCTCACCGATCGACTTGCCGGATTAATTTTTTTAGTACTATCCATGGCACCTGCCTTTCCACATACCGACGCCAACAAACACGCAACCGCTAAACTTTTTTTATTCCTTGACATAAACGCATCGCCTCCAAAAATTTTTGTTTATTTGTCCATTATAAAATAGACATAGTTTATTTTATCAAAACGAGATAAGTTTGTCAATCATATTTTTTAGAGTCACATAAATTTCACAATCTAGAGGTAGCTAAAAAAGCAGCTTCCAGCATAGCAGGAGAAAATGATACTAACCCTTTAGCTGCTACATTCATACATGGATACAATAGACTTCTTTCGAAACCTGTAGTATGTATTCTCTCCGGCGACGCCGGAAATAGATTTATTTCAAATATTCTCACCGATGTCGCCGGAGAGAGCTTCTGATTTAACTTTTAAGTTTCGAAAGAAATCTATTATTTTGATTGTTTTTTAAATATAATACTCTCAAGATATTTGGGAGGCTTTTGTTGACAAAAAGAATAATCTCAGGAATAGTATGCGCCTTGCTTTTGATAGCCGTTATGTTTTTAAGCGCTATTTGGCCATTCAGCCTTAATTTATCAGTTGCTGTAGTGTCGTTTTTTTCTGTCTACGAAATACTTGCTTTAAAAAAAGAACAAAAATTAAATCCACTGGCGGTAATTTCATATATATTTTCGTTAATAAGACCTCTAATCGGACCGGGAGTAAAATGGCACTTGGCAATTTATATTTATACGATTTCCTGTTTTATTATATCAATGGAAAGATTCATAAAAAACAAAAAAAGAATGCCCGAGGAACAAAAATCGGTTTGGAACGTTTGTTTTATATTTTTTCTAAACATAGTAATTTCTGTAGCGCTCGGTACGATAGTGGAAATAAGAAATTTTGGCAAAAATTTTGGGATATTTTTATCGCTCCTGTCGCTCGGTATTGCGTGGTCGTGTGATATAGGTGCGTATTTTTTCGGTAAAAAATTTGCACGATTAATTTTTTTGTTGTAACTTTG
>JAFSLT010000002.1 GCA_017448285.1 Clostridia bacterium | reverse complement strand
TCAAAAAACTCGGAAAACAAAAAAAGCAAAGATATTTGCTCATGGATAAGGCGTATGAAGGCGATGACACTCGATTTTTAGCTCAAAGTTTAAATTTTAAACCCATTGTTCCACCTAAATCTAATCGAAAATCTCCTTGGAATTTTGACAAAGTTTTGTATAAATCGCGCAACAAAGTTGAACGTCTTTTTCGGAAAATTAAGCGTTTTAGACGTATTTTTACTCGCTATGACAAACTCGATTCTATTTTCCTTTTCTTCATTTACTTCGCTTTCATTTTTGATTCTCTACTTCGTGTTAACAGGCCCTAGAAACTCTTCATTTAAATCAGGATCATCGCTTATAACAAACTTTTTAATATCTCTTAATTTTACTTGTTTTACAAAATACTTAAATGCTGCGAGAAATTCATTTTTGGTTTGCTCACTATCAACTTTATCACTTATTTTTTTTAATATAATATTTTCATTATTAGATAACTTGTTTAGGTCTTCAGGAACGGACTGATTATTTTCCTGTGCACGATTTATAGCCCTCATATCTTCTTTTTTCGACTCATCATTATTAACCTCTTTAACCATCGATGTAGTGATAGGCATTAAATCATTAATTTCCACTTTATTTTCGTCATTATTTTTAGCTTTAGCATCAAGCTTTTCATCTTTTTTACATGTCAAACCCCAAATAGTAGCCCCAGCTGCAGTGGTAATCGCAAGCGTCGAGGCAACTATCGCCAAAGGTTTAAAAGATTTTCTTTGGGCAATAGAAGCTGCTTCCTTTACTGCCGCAACGGTTTGCGGGCTTCGAGCCTTGCTTATGTTCATAAGCCTGAGTCTCACCGCCTAAAACTGACGTGCAAACGAGAAATATCGCAATCTTGTCTTTACCAAATTCTATCATGTAGTTCAGCTCCTTAATTTATTTAATTCTGACCATAGCATTAAATAAAAGTTTAATGCACTTAATTATATAATATATAAAACGGAAAAAATTTGTCAAGCATAAACTGATATTTTTTGAAAATTTTTATTGTATTACCGTCCTGAAAAAGAAAAAACAAACCTCTCCATTGGTGCCGGAGAAAGTTTATAGTTTTTTCACAATCTTGACATTCATTAAAATTTTTAATATCATAGTTCAGCGTACATACTTATATTCATATTTATGTTTTCAATAATAAAGAGGTCTAAAGTGTCAGATAAAATTAAGGACATAATGAGTGAGACTATTGGCAGAATCAAAAGCATGGTAGATGTGAATTCTGTTGTAGGCACTCCTATAAAAATAAACGATAAAGTATCAGTTATTCCGATTTCTAAAATATCATATGGTTTAGGCACGGGTGGCTCTGATTTTCAAAATAAATTAGAATCCGGTAATCCGTTTTTTGGTGGCGCTTGCGGAACAGGAGTTTCAATCTCACCTGTTGGATTTTTAGTGATAAATAACGAGAATGTAACGTTTCTGCAGGTTGAATCTTTCAGTGGTGCACTCGATAGGCTTATTGCCATGGCGCCTGAACTAGTAAACAAAATTTCTACGGCAATTAAAAATCGCAAAAAAAATTAATTATTTGAGTTTTTTATGAAGATTTTCGATAGCATATTTTCTCCCGAAGATTTGAAAAATATTAATGATTTAGATGCTCTTGCGCAAGAATTGAGAGCAGAAATTATTTCATTGGTATCGCAAAACGGCGGGCATTTATCATCAAATTTAGGCACAGTCGAAGCTACTATTGCACTTTTAAAAGTTTTTGGCGAAAAAAAAAATGCTATAATTTGGGATGTAGGCCATCAGTGCTATGCTTATAAGATTCTGACCGGCAGAAAAGATAAAATTCACAGTATCAGAAAAAAATCAGGGCTTTCAGGTTTTACAAATTATGAAGAGTCAAGTTATGATAAATTTAAATCCGGTCACAGTGGAAATTCCATATCTTTGGCGCTGGGCATTTCAGAATTTAAGCTTAATTTTAAAAAAGACGGCAAAGTAATAGTATTTATCGGCGACGGTTCGATGACGTGTGGGCTTGCCTACGAAGGCCTAAACAATGCTTCGAGTGCAAATAATTTGATTATAATTTTAAATGACAATTCGATGTCGATTTCGAAAAACGTCGGTGCTATTTCAAAATATCTTTCAAAAATCAGAACAAATAATATATATTTGAATACTAAATATATTATAAAAAAAATACTCAGTAAAATTCCAAATTCGGGCAAAAAAATAGACAGTTTTTTTTCAAATTTAAATATTAAATTAAGAAATTTATTGTTTCAAACAGGCAGTTTGTTTGAAAATTTAGGCTTTAAATATTACGGCCCTATCGATGGTCATGATATTCATGCAATGATAAAAGTCATGCAAATTGCCAAAAAATGCAATAAACCGGTTCTGATTCATATCGTAACCAAAAAAGGTAAAGGATATAAATTCGCTGAAAATAAGCCGGATAAATTCCATGGAATTTCAAGGTTTGATATTAATACCGGCAATTGTTTAAAGAGTAAAGAAAAAACTTTTTCTGATATTTTTGGTGAACATTTATGTAATTTAGCAGAAAAAAACGATAAAATTTATGCGATAACAGCTGCGATGAGCGATGGCACCGGTCTTTCAGAATTTTCAAAAAGATTTCCAAAGCAATTCAAAGACGTCGGAATTGCCGAATCTCATGCAGTAACTTTTGCGGCAGGATTAGCAGCCGGTGGATACACACCAATTTTTGCAGTATATTCAAGTTTTTTACAAAGAAGTTTCGATCAATTAATACACGACACTGCTATGCAAAATTTAAAAATTATACTTGCAATCGACCGCGCGGGTCTCATTGGCGAAGACGGTGAATCACACCAGGGAATTTTTGATATTCCGATGTTAAATTCTGTTCCGAATATTATTTGCTATTCACCATCGTTTTTTGATGAGTTAAAAATTTCTCTCGATTTGACTATAAAATCAGAAAAATTTACGGCTGTAAGATATCCCAAAGGCGCTGAATTTTTCAAACCTGACTGGCTCAATAAAAATTTTAATAACTTTGATTTTTATGGCAAAAATAGAAATTTACTCATAGTTACATACGGCCGAATTTTTTCGTTTGCGGCAAAAATTTTTAAAAAATTTTCAGATAAAATGAGCTTGTTAAAATTAAATAAAATTATTCCGTTAGATAACCAAGCGATTATTAAATCACGCGAATATAAAAATATAATATTTTTCGAAGAATCTTATATTAATAATTCTATTTCAGAAAAATTCGGGCTTGAGCTTTTAAAAAATGAGTTCAAAGGCAAATTTGTGCCGATTGCAATAAATAATTTCGTAAAACACGCGACTATGTTTGAGCAACTGAAAGAATTCAAATTAGATTACGATGGTATGCTTGAAATAATTGGGAAAATACCAAAATAAACCTTGACAAATTTTTATTATGGTTTTAACTAAAAAAAGTACGCGAAGCGCACTTTAAGGGTCGTGCGCTATACACGTGGGGTTAAAATTTAAGTAAAACAACACCTTTTCAATTATAATAATAAGGTTCAAGCCAAAAAATGTAATGAAAGATGTTGTCTATGGCACAAAATCTATCGGTCATAGTATAAGATAGTTTATAAGAAGATTCCAGAAAATCAATTGATATTATTGTGTTTTTTATCGTTCAAAGTCGATTTTTTGTATTTTTAAACTACTTTAGTACACGGCCCTTTCTTGCTTACTATTCTACCATTTCCACCTTCGTGTTAACAGGCCCTAATTAGTAATCGTATAAGTTCTACTGATAGCAAAAAGTGTCAGGAAAATTGCGTCCAGATTTTTCTCTTTTGTCGTAATACGAAAAAAACCGCTATTTGGAATTTTCGACCGAATTTTCCTTTTCTCAGCGTCTTCTTCATGAACGAACTTGCTGCTGTTAACCGCTTGGGCAATTTCTTTACCATCACGATAGATGGTATATGTTATTCCAGTTAATGATATTAAATTTGTTTTAATTTCAATGCCATTTTCGTAAAGTAATCCCCAAATTTCTCTGCCGTCAAAATCAAAAGTAGAATAATCAGGTTGAATATTACCAAAAATATCAATGTTTGGTCCCCACATATGCCTATTAGTATTCTCATGAATACTAGTAACGACCTTTCCAACCAAGTGAGGTGTTCTGTGGTTTAAAATGTGATCCACGAATTCCATTTCGGAATCTGCCAAAAGGGAAAATTTTGTTGAAACAGCCTCATAAAGAATTTTTCGATCGGCATCCTCAATATGGCAAGTACCTTTTATTGTGCCAAGATCTGTAACAAAATAAAGTTTACGTTCTTCGGAGCACTTTCTAGACGCACCAAAAATCGCTTTAGGATAGTGATTTACAAGTAGCTTTCGTTTTTTTCTGTTTTTTAAAAGACTATAGGTTGGAATAGCGATACAAACTAATCCAATAATCAGCATGCAAATTGAAAACTCACTTGAATCTTCGATTGCCTCGGAAGGATTGGCCGGATTGTATTCAATTTTAATTTCCGTTCCTATTTTTTTTTCTTTAAACGGCGATGTCATGACCGATTTAAGAAACACATTATATTCTTTTTCGCCTACTTTATAATTAACCTTAGGCAATATCTTCTTTTTTGAATCATCAGATTCATCCTCCTCATAACTTAATTCGGTTATAACTGCTGTAGTTTTTACATAACTATATGATTCAATAAATCCAAAATATAAAACAAACAACGTTGCAAAAGTTGCTATAACTAAAAAAAATATTGTTGTACCTCTTGGAGAAAGCTTTAATAACGGTCTATAAAATTTCATAATTCGTCACCTCTTATTATAAAAATACTATTTTATTTTTTTAAATTTTAGCAGTAATTTTTCAAAAACAGCCGCTTAAATTGTACTACATTACATAAAATCGATCAAATTGGGCAGTGTGAAATATGGATAAATTTCTTTCCGGTAGCGCCGGAGAAGGTGTTAAAGTTTATTATTCCATAATTTTGATGGATATCGGGTTTTGTTACTGTGCAATTTTAGCAATACCAAAAAAATGAAAATTTTTTAAAAAAATTCAATTTTGCTATTGACAAATTATTTTTAATGTGGTACACTGAAAATAGTTCGTGTGTTTACATGGACGAGGTAAAATTTTTTATTAAGTGGGTTTTGTTATGAAGATTTCTAAACTTTTAGTTTCGAGTCTTTTGTGTGGTACTCTTTTATCTTCGCCTGCTGCTAAAGCTAATCTTTTAGCGGACATTGGCAAATATTTTTTGATAGGTACCGGAATTTATGTTTCTTATCGAGCTGTAGAGGCTGCTGCTGAGGCAACCGGTAACGAAGAGTTCCAAAGTGCAGTCGATAAGGTTGGCGGTGCAGCGACCGACGCTTGTGGTGCAGTAGTTAAGTTTGGCGCAACAGTTGCAGAGTCAGCTGGTAACGCGGCAGCGCATGGCGTTAAAGAATTAGCCGGTGTTATTAAAGGTAAGAAAAATTCGATCGAACACCAAGTTATATTCGCAGAAAAAAACGCTAACATTAAAAGCGAAGATGAGGACCAGATTATTTCTAATACACCCAACAATTAAGAGTACTATACTAATTTTTTAAGTTGCGGCTTTTTGCCGCACTTTTTCTGTTAATTAAAAAATATTCTCAGTTAACGCGGAAAAAATGATATATAAAACGTGAATAAATTTCTCTCCGGCGGCGCCGGAGAAAAATTTTTACACCTAAAATTGCTTTCTTCAAATGTATTTCAATTAGCATCCAAGTTATATTTAATCTCGAAAATGTTCTCTTTTTTGTTACCTTTAACTGTGTAATTACTTAAAATTAGCTCATTTTTATTTTTTGATATATCATAGAATTCTTCATCGATAGAAATTCTTATTCCGCCAATAATCTTTTCACATTCTTTAATTTTTCTTTTACCATTAAATATGTCGACTAATTTCTTCATTAATCGAGAATTAAAATTATTTTTTTGGTTTTTATCTTTAAATGGTTTTGTTTTAGACAAACCTGAAGGAACCTCTTTTTCATTTGTTACATATTTGTTATCGCCGTCGGTAACACTTATAATTTTACGCCAAATATCATTAGATTCATAATTCATTATCAGCTTTTTTATAGATTCAAATTCTTTTTTGAAAGATAAAAAAAACTCTTTATATTGTTGCTCACCTTCTCCTTTTAACTCTTCCAAGTCGTTCATTTCTTTATCAATCTTTTGCATATTTTCTTTAGCAACTTGTTCATCTTTGCCCTGCTTTCTACCTCTGATGAGCTTTAAAAGTGTGGGAGCCTTATCAATAACTGTATCCCCTAAAACCTCGTAACCGATTAAACCTGCACCTAAAATTGAACCACCTATAATTAACCCTTTGGTTAAATTGCTCATACTTTTAGACTTTTTTAGCGCTTTGGAATTATCAAAT
>JAFSLT010000058.1 GCA_017448285.1 Clostridia bacterium | reverse complement strand
CTGATGAAAGAATAAGAATGATAGCCGAAAACGAAGAAAAAGCTTGGAAAGACAGACAAGCTGAGCTTGATTACGCTATGGATGAAGGCATACAAAAAGGCATACAAAAAGGCATACAAAAGGGCATACAAAAGGGCAGGATTGAAGGCAGGGCTGAAGGCAAGCATAATCGTGAAATCGAAATTGCTAAAAGTTTATTGAATTCCGGTTTAGATTATAAATTCATAACTTTGCATACCGGCCTTTCAAAAGAAGAAATCGAGAAATTAAGATGAATTATATTTTTTAATTTCACTCCAAAATCTAAAACATGAGGTTTTACTGTACCCAGTTTTTTTAGAAATTTGGTCCCACGTAAGATTTTTAATGCACCTATAAATCAAGATTTTATACGAATTTTCTTATAAAAATGTGAATTCATCCAAAATTTTATCAAGCTCAATTTTAAATTTTTTATCAAATTTTCTGTTTTACTATTGATAAATCGATTTTTATGTTTTACACTGCGATTTGCGTTATGTGTATTTTAAACTTGAGGAAGTGGTTATTATGTCAATATTTAATAAAAGTAACAAAAAGAAAATAGTTCTTGCACTTGCGTGTGCATCAATTTTGGGTGATAGAACTCAGGCGATAAAAGAGCCTCAAAGTCTGCAAACCGCTGCGGCAGTAGGGGGGGCTACTTCTCGCAATAATAATCCGGTTCAGCAAGGGCTTAGTAAAAAACGAAAGTTGGCAATAGTAGCTGCTGTTGTATCCCTTGCGGCTGTTACTGCGATCGGTTTTACCATTTGGGGTGTGAAAAAATATCTGGACGGTAAAGATGGCCCAAGCAAAAAAGATAATAAAGATGACAATAACAAAAATAACGAAGATATCGAAGTTACAAATGAAGGTGATGAAAAAAAACTTAATGAAGATAGCCTTAATAAAAAAAGTCTGATCAGTAGTGAAAATAGTGCCGAAAAAAATAAAATGGAAAATTTATCGAAAAATTTAAGGTTTAGTATGGATATGGCGTTCCCAGACAAAAGAAAAAAAATGTATTTTATTAGGCAACCTATAGGTATTCGTCTATATAACAAATTAAGGACGGAAAAAAGCAAAATGGTGTTTGAAGAAATTACAGGAGATGATTTGGAATTTTTTACGCAAGATTTGTTTAAAAATTATAATTTAAGTAATTATAAGATTATTTATGTTCTGCAGTACGTAAAAAGTGAAGTTAGAGAAGGTGAGGAGTTACAAGAAGGCTTATATTTGTCTTTAAAAAACGAGACAGAAATTAATGAACAAAATATTTCAAAAATATGTTTATTTTGTTGATATGTCAAAACCACCCATTTTTGGATTGCCAAATAGTGCGATTTCGCCTTGTAGACCTTCATCTCGATGTAGCTCGAAAGGTAGTCGATAATCGCCTCAAACTCTTGAGGATATTGGCTTTCAAGCTTTTCAAGCTCATTTTTCGGTCATGGGGTCATGGCCTAGGGTAGTTTATTGAGAAAATCGATGAAATCAATCAATTGGTATCACTGTTTTTTTGAATCCATCAAACTGAAGTTTTTGCATTTTTAAACTACCTTAGCGCATGACCTCGTTTTTTCGACTGAAAAACTTTATGAGAATTTTTTGAATTTTTTCAAAAAAATCCAAAAAGAGTATGGATACATCTCGACGTGCTATGCAGATTGGGGAGGTCTTGGGCAGGTTATCACAAAGGGCCTTCAAACCCACTGTTTGCAAGCAAAAGTGCCGGTAAAAGTTCATGATTGCAGCAAATTTAGGATTATCGAGAGAATCAACATTTTATCGAGGTTGATCGGTGCCGACAGATTTAGAATTCTTTCTCGATGCAGCGAAACAATTGAATCCCTTTCGAGCGCAGTTTGGGAGGATGAAAAAGACGATGTTCGGCTTGACGACGGAACTGTAAACATTGACGTTCTCGATGCCATGGAATACGCGTTTGCGAGTTTTATTTTTTAATTTTTAATTTGTTATAACAAGCCATAATTAATAAAATATCCAAAGAATCATTTAATTTTTTATAAAATTCTTGCTCTTTTTGTATTGAATCATTTGAAATTTGTTTTTTTAATTTAAGATGCAAATCTAGAATTTCATTATCTACTTTATTAGAATATAATTCTAGTGCTTTTTCTGGATCGGTTTTGATTAACTCAAAATAATTTTTTATACTTTCATAAATTTCTTTACACTTTTCAGGGGCTTTATCAAATTTAAAAGATTTTTTAATAGTTTTATTGTAAAATTTTTGCCCTAAATCAAGTTTTTGGACTTGCTCGTCTAGATTTGTAATATCTTTTTCATTTAATAATTTTATTAAATATACAGAGTTTAGCTTAATACTTTCATAATTAAAAAAACTAATACATTTGTTAAAGAAATTATTTTCATTTTTAACTTCATCATTTGCCATAATAATCACCTCACTAGTAAAATAGTTTATATATTTATTATACCATATGCACAAAATTTATTCAAGTATAATTGTAATATATATTGTTAAAATGGATATTAAGAGCACAAAATAATTGAAAAATGCAATTCAAACAAATTTGGACCTTTTATCGATGAAGCTCGGTCTTGGAGACCAATATTTTAAATTCGAAAACAATTTGACTCCAAAGACTGCTACTGAAGTTATAAGCGAAAATTCAGATCTTTTCAGGACCATCAAAAAACACGAGCAAGTGCTTGAAAATGCTTTGATTGAGCTAATTTCAGCGATTATTAAAATCGGGAATTCAACAAATTTGTTCAATATTCAGAACAAAACCATAAACATCGATTTTGACGATTCGATTATCGAAAGCAAAGAGCAGAATAGGCTTCAGGACAGGCAAGACGTTGCCATGGATGCCCAAAGTTTGGTTGAGTATCGCATGAATTGGTATGGAGAGGATGAGCAAACTGCTCGCCGAAAAATTGAAGAAATTAGAAAAAATAACAACGAAAAAGAGTTGAAATTTGGTGATGAATTATGAAAAATTATGTAAATACTG
>JAFSLT010000057.1 GCA_017448285.1 Clostridia bacterium | reverse complement strand
GCTATGACAGTGCCATTTATAAGGCAAAACTGAGAAAATATGGAGTTCGAGTTCTTTCCGCGAAAGAAAATATTTCAGACGATGCAAGTGGAGTTCTGATGGAATCTGTGCTCGAAGGCATGGCCGAATATTACAGTGTAGAACTTGCTCAGAAAATTCGTCGTGGGATGCAAATTAATGCTGAAAAGTGCCTGGCAGTCGGCGGAATGAAAATTCTGGGTTACAAAATTCAAGAAAAAAAGTATGCCATCGACCAAGATGAGGCTCCAATTGTTAAGAAAATTTTCCAAATGTACATAGAGGGCTCTAAAATGGCAGAAATCATACGTTATTTGAATAATAACGGCGTCAAAACCGCGCTGGGCAACGATTTTAACAAAAGTTCGATTCGCAGAATTTTGACAAATAAGAAATATATTGGAATTTATTCCTACAATGGGAAAGAAACGCCAGGCGGAGTTCCGCGAATTATTGACGATGAGACTTTCAGGCAAGCTCAAGAAATTCTTCAAAAAAACAAGAAAGCTCCTGCGAGAGCAAAAGCTGAAAGAGAGCTTTATTTGCTAACTACAAAACTATTTTGTGGATGTTGTGACTCGCCTATGACCGGAGTTTGTGGGACATCCAAAAACAAGAAAGTTTACCAATATTATCAGTGTAATAAAAATAGAAGAGGAAAATGTCATCTTAAATCTATAAAAAAATATTATTTGGAAGATTTAGTTATTAAAACTGTAATGAATATTCTTACTAGCGATAAGATTGACAAAATTTCCAAAAATATTTGCGATTTTTCCGAAAAAGAAAGTAACACTGATACCCTCAAGAGGCTTAAAAAACTCATAAAAGAAAATGAGAAAGCAACTGAAAATTTAGTAAAAGCCCTCGAAGCTGGTAAAGCTGTAGATATTATTTCTGCTCAAATTGAAAAGAGACAACTCGAAAAGCAAAATTTGGAAGCAGAACTTGCAAAAGAAAAAATTTTAAATCCAAAACTCGAATTTGAGCAAGTAAAATTTTTCTTTGAACGTTTTAGAAAAGGTGACATAAATAACATCAAATTTCGCAGAGCCTTAATAGACACATTCATAAACAAAATTTACGTATTCGAAGATAAACTTCATATTTTTTGTAATGCCCAAGAATCCAAAATAGAAGTGTCCATAAGCGATTCTAAGTGTTCGCCTATGGAACGGGTGGTGGAGAGATGGGGATTCGAACCCCAGAAACTGTTTTGCAGTTTACACGATTTCCAGTCGTGCTCCTTCGGCCTCTCGGACACCTCTCCAAATGAAAAATTGCCAATTTTTAGCTCAAAATGGCAATACTTTTAAAATTAAAGCTAAAATAATCAAAATAAATAAATTTTTATATGAATAATTCAAACTCTTAAAAGTAAAAAAATTTCCGGTTTTTTATGAAATTGCTGGTGACCCGGACGGGATTCGAACCCGTGTTACCGCCGTGAAAGGGCGGTGTCTTAACCTCTTGACCACCGGGCCAGCAACATTTTCTATTCTACCCATCAAAAAAAAAATGTCAAGAGATTCTCGCACTTTTTTACACAAAAATAACCCAAAATCCTGAATCACCGTTTTGCGGGGTCTTTTTCATGTCCATTGCGTAAAACTTTTTAGCGCCCATGTTGGCCATCGAAATCACCTGGCTCTCATTGAATTTATCCGGAATTCCCAAAATATAAACCGCTCGATTGCCTCTTATGCATCTGCCGAACAGCAAAAATCCGTAAAATTTCAGACTGTTCAGTGAATACTCTTTAATCGAATTTTTTATGCAATCAAATTTTAATTTTTTAAAAATATTTTCATTTATTTTAACAGTTTTCATGCCATCAATTCTGGTCGAAAATGGCCAATATTCCAAATGATTGTTAATCACAGAATCGTATTCTTTATTTTGTTCATACCCTCCTTGATTTAAATCTTGAATTTTTTCAGTATTTTCAAAATTGTATTTTTCGCCTTTAAAACCTAAAATCTTAAACTTTATTTTAGAATCATCTTCTGGAATTAAAACTATCAGAGAAACTTTATTTAAATTTTCAATATTCATCCCAAAATTTTCTTTATTAAAACGAATTGTATTGTTAAAATTCCCAAAATTATCAGTAATGATATAACCTTTTTTTATTCCATTTTTGTCATCTTTGCCCAAAAAAAATTGAATATTATACTTGCATTTTTTCAATGCATTAAAAATTATAATGTGGACAAGCGCTTGATTTTCACTCAATTTTACATCAATTCTGCCTTTTTTGATTTCATCCTGAAAAAGAGGAATAGAAAAAAAACTCATAAAAATCACCCATAAATAAATATTTACAGGCGATTGAAAATATTACCGGAAGTGTTAATTAAATATAGGTTCATCATATTCAAAAAGCACAGCATTCGTGATTTTTCTAAACGCTATTTTATTTGTCCCAAATAAAAAGATATCAAAAGTGCCATAATCGGGAAAATAAATTTCATAATGAACAACACTGTTTTTCTCTAATTCTTTTAAAACTGATTTTATAAAACTAATGTTTTCATTTCGCTCTTCTTTGTCCACTTTTTTAATTGTAGCATTTTTGCCTTGTTCTAAAATTGCACTTCTAAAGTTTTTATATGCCTCATAATTATGATATTTCTTTTTATCTTCATCTCTTTTGAAAGTATAATTTCCATAACAACCACCTAAAATTTTTCTATTCTCTTTATAATTTTCATAATTTTTTACGCGATCCATAGCTTCCGCCAAAGGATGGATATCTTTCACTTTTTCATAAAACGCATCTTTATTTTCTTGTTGTTCTAACTTTTGTTTTGCCTTTTGTTTTGCCTTTTCTTCTGCTTCTGCTTCTCTTTTTTCTTT
>JAFSLT010000001.1 GCA_017448285.1 Clostridia bacterium | reverse complement strand
ATCCTGCGTGCACCAATATTCATACCTTTTTGGCAAGTCGCGATTTTGATAAATTTAATAACATTTTCATAATTATCAAATGGTTCTCCAATTCCCATTAAAGTTATATTAGAAATATCTATGTTTTCAGTTTTAGAAATTATTTGCACTTGAGTTAAAATCTCAGAAGCCGATAAATTGCGAGAAAAATTAAGTTCAGAATTAGCACAAAACTTGCAACGCATCTTGCAGCCCACTTGAGTTGAAATGCAAATCGAATTGCCAAATTTATATTGCATTAAAACAGATTCAACAATAGCGCCGTCTTTGAATAATATTGCAAATTTTTTCGTACCGTCTTGAGAAACTTCTTTTTTTATTATTTTTGCCGAAATTATTTTATATTTTTGATTTAAAAATTCTCTCAAATCTTTTGATAAATCAGTCATTTCATCAAACGAACAAGTAAAATTTGCAAGCCACTTAAAAACTTGCTCGGCTTTATATTTTTTTAATCCAAAAGATATAAAATCTTCGATTATTTCTTCGAGTGTCATAGATTTTATATCTTTTTTATTTTTGTTAATTTCTTGCATGAGCATACTTAAACTTATAATTTTTGATAAATTTCACAGCCGTAGTCGCAGCAATGGCGCCATCCGAAACAGCTGTAACAATCTGCCTGAGCGTTTTTTCGCGGCAATCTCCGGCAACATAAACGCCTTCGATATTCGTAATGCAACTTTCGTCGGACGAAAAATAGCCTAAATCGTTCGAAGTAACTTCTGAAAACGCACTATTTTCAGGCTCTTGACCGATTGCAATAAATACAGCGTCTGTAAAAATTTCTTCTTTTTTATTATTTTTATTTAAAACAACTTTTTCAACTTTTTTATCGCCTAAAATCTCATCAACAGCAGTTTCGAACATTACTTTTATATTATCATGATTTTTTAAGCTATCAGATAAAATTTTCTCACCTTTAAAATACTTTTTTCGAACAGCCAAAATTACTTCTTTGCAAATTCCGGATAAATAAATCGTGTCTTCGAGCGCCGTGTTGCCGCCGCCGACGACTATTACTTTTTTATCTTTAAAAAAGAAGCCATCGCAAGTAGCGCAGTAAGAAACGCCGCGCCCTTTAAATTTTTCTTCTCCCTTGCACTTTAAACTTCTTGTTTTGAGTCCAGTTGCAATAATCACGCTTTTGCATAAATATTCTTTACCGTTTGAAGAAACAAGCATTTTCACACTATCGCTTAAATTTGAACTAATTATATCAGAATATTCAAAGTTAACTCCAAGATTTTTAGCGCATTCGAACATATTTTCTGCAAGCTCAACGCCTTTAATGTTTACAAACCCTGGATAATTCGCAATTTCACTGGTATAATTCATTTTTCCGCCATAAAAATCGCGCTCCAGAATCAAAGTATCGATTCCAGCTCTCAAAGCATAAATCGCAGCAGATATCCCGGCAGGACCACCGCCGACTATTATTAAATCGTGCACGATAACTCCTAAATTATTTATTTAAACTACTGCAGTAGCGCTCTTAATAAAATTTTCAAGCTGCTCATAACCCAATGCGCCACTCGTTCTGTTAAATTCTTCGCCGTTTTTAAAAATAATAAAAGTCGGAACCGATGAAACGTAATAATCACCGGCAATGCCATCGCAATCATCGACGTTTATTTCAATAAATTTAACTTGATTTTCAAATTCTTGCGATAACTTTTCAAAAGCGGGTGCAACCATTTTGCAAGGCCCGCACCAAGTGGCAAAAAATTTAGCCACAACCGGAATGTTAGACTCCGAAATTATTTTGTTAAATTCTAATTTTTTATTAATCACATCAAGCATAAAAATACCTCTAAAAATAAAATATTTTTGTTTATTTATTCCAAATAGGTGACATAGCACGCAGTTTTTTAACAATCGGCGGCAAGACAGAAATTATATAATCGACATCTTCCATAGTATTATTCGCCCCCAAAGCAATCCTGAGCGAGCCATGAGCAACTTCGTGGCTAAGTCCGATTGAAAGCAAAACATGACTTGGGTCCAGTGAGCCCGAAGTACACGCAGAACCTGAAGAAGCACATATTCCCAAAGCATCAAGATTCAAAAGTATCGACTCGCCTTCGATGCCCTTAAAGCAAAAACTGGCACTTCCGGGAGTTCTTAAATTAGGATGCCCCGTAAGTATAGTTTCTTCTATCAAAAGAATATTGTCAATAAGCTTTTTTTGCAAATTTTTAAGTTTTGCCTGATTCGATTCCAAATTATTCGTATTTATCTCAAGCGCTTTGGCCATGCCGACAATCGAAGCTATATTTTCAGTCCCGCCACGCTTGTTTTTTTCCTGAGCTCCACCATGAACAAAAGCTGGCAAACTTGTGCCTTTTTTTACATATAAAAATCCTATACCTTTCGGGCCATTAAACTTATGCGCAGAAGCCGAAAGCATATCAATTCCTAAATCTTTGACGTCAATTTTAATATGCCCGACAGCTTGAACTGCATCCGTGTGAAATTTTATATTTTTTTTCTTACAAATGCTTGCGAGCTCTTTAATAGGCTGAATAGTCCCGATTTCGTTATTAGCAAACATGATCGAAACAAGTTTAGTATTATCTTGCAAAGCACTTTCAAGAGTTTCCGGCAAAATCATGCCAAATTTGTCAGGTTTTAAATAAACAACTTCAACTCCGTGATTTTCTAAAAACCTAGCAGAATTTAATATCGCATGATGCTCTATTTGAGAAGTTATTATATGTTCATTACCGGAAAATTTTACAGAAGATTTTAATGCCCAATTGTCAGATTCTGTCCCGCACGAAGTAAAAAAAATCTCATCGGGCTCGGCATTTATGCAATTTGCAATAATTTTTCTTGATTTTTCTAATTCTTGTTTCGCAAATCTGCCAATAGAATAAATACTCGAAGCATTTCCAAAATTATTTTCCAAACAAGATTTCATAGCTTCAAAAACTTCCGGCAATATCGCAGTCGTCGCAGCATTATCGACATAAATTATTTTGTTCAAAACCTCTCCAATCAATTATTTGCAATATCTTTGTGTACAAAATACCAATGGCAATTAATATTTTCATTAACGTTTTTGTTAAAATCCAATTCTAAACTAAGCGGTTTTTTAGATTTTACGTCATACTCCACACAAATTCTGATACTACCCGGCACACCAAACTGCAAAATTTCACACCCAGCACTCATACTCTTTATAAAAAACATACCAATATTTTTATTATTATTATAACTTTCAATCATTTTTTGGATATGATACCCTGCTTTGTTATTAATATCATCAATAGTTTCATCATTAATCTCAATATTTTTATCAAATAGATAATTTTTATATTTAATAATATTACGGTCAATATAAGCAGCATTTGGGTTAAAATTTTTCACATCATCAAGGTTAATACATTTGCAAAAACATTCAGACTTTTTGTCAAGAATCCATTTTTGCCCGATAAAATCATCCATTAATTTTTTCGCGTCTTCTACTTCTTCTTTTACTTCCAAAAATTTTATACCACCATCTGGATTTTTATTTTCTTGGTCATTATTCTTATTTTTCAAATATTTAACAAGTTCAACAACACCCCAGGTAACTCCACCGGCTAATAATACAGATGGAATCCCTATTGTTAAACCTTTGACAAGCTTTTTATTATCTGTTGCCTTCGAACTCTGCGGTGAACAAACCGATAGCACCGCAAATAGAGCAGCTATTTTATTTTTGAGTTTTTTATTCATCACTTCCTCCTGTTATTTTTAAAAAATTCAAGATGAAATAATTCTTTTTTTGACTTTTTTAATCGTTTCATCACTGACGCCACACTTATCTTTTAAAAATTTTTCCACGTCGCCATAACGTTCAGTTAAAAAATCGATAAATTTTTCAACAGCTTCTTTAGTAAATGGTTGTACTTTTGACTTACCATCTTTATTATAACACTCAAGAAAATTTTTTACAATATCTTCTTTACTAACCCCTGCAAGACTTAAAATTAGCATTGATAAAATTCCGGTTCTATCCTTGCCATGAGAGCAATGAAATAATATTTTACCATCCTCGGGAGTGTTGGCAATAGTTTCAAATATTTTTTTAATATTCTTTCGTGCATTTTTAGATTTCGTTTTCTTAATAGCCTCCTTTAAACCATAACTCCCTAAAGCCTCACAATAATCTTGTATCATTTCATTTGCACTTTTAAAAGATCCGTATTCTACAAGAATAGTTATATTTTCATATTTTACCCCAGGTTCAGAACTAAATTCATCTTGTTCATGCTTTAATTCTTCGGGATATCTCAAATCTATAACAGTTTTTACTCCTAATTTTTTAAGCGCTGCCAAATCTTCCGGCGTTAATGCATTGGTATTGCCAGACCTTATAAAAGCTTTATCATTAATTAGATTACCATTTTCGCCTTTCATTTTCCAGCCTAAAAAACGTATGTTTTTAACACTGTTTAAATTTATTTCACCGGTCTCTTGGTTAATACTTAGCTTTGCTGGTTTTTTATTTTTTTCATTATTAAACTTTATTTTACCAGCATCTTTGTTAATGTTTGATAAATCAGTCATTTCATCATTATTTTTATTTTTTAAATATTTGGCAAGCGCGATTCCACCCCAGATGAGCCCCGCGCCACCTAAAATCGTCACAGCGCCCATTGCCAAGTCTTTGGTAAGTTGGCTATTAGACTGAGTTTTTGTTTTCAATTCAGAGCTATCCATGGCCAAGCCTCTTGCTTGACCAATCGACAGCATTGCAGCTAAAATTGCCATTTTCCTTTTTACCTTTTTTTTCATACCGCCACCTCTAATAATATTCAATTTCCACAAATATACTTATATTTATAAACAACCGAATGAAAGTTAAAATTTTATTTTTGTAAATTCTATTTCTTTACATCATCCGTCAATTCGCCAAATGCTTTAGGATTTAATCTTTGCTTCACTTTTTGTATTGTTTCCGGTTGAATTCTACAACAATTCGTTAAATAGTTTTCTATACCACCCCATACATTTGCTAAATTACGAATAATATTGTGCATAACACCACCGGTAAAATTTTTAGCCACACTTGAACCATCTTTGTTATAACAATCAACAAAATTTTGGACGATAGTATCTATATTCACTCCTGCAATATACAAAAGTAGTGCTGCTAAAATGCCGGTTCTATCTTTTCCGTGAGTACAATGAAACAATATTTTCCCTTCCTTTGGAGATTCAGCAATACATTCAAATATACCTCTAATTTGATTTGGGCCAAGATACTTTGGATATTGCCCAATAAGTTTATCCCAATTGTTGTTTGACGAATTGTAACCTAAAGCTTTACAATACACATCATACATACTTTCAGAATGATCGCATGTATCGTTTTTCGCAGCCAAAGGAATAGCAATATTTTGATACCAAACATCAGAATTATTAATAAATTTATCAAAACTTGGCCCTTTTGTACTATTTCCATAAATTTCTTCATGAAACCTCAAATCTATAACCGTTTTTACACCTAATTTTTTAAGTTTTGCCAAATCTTGAGGCGTTAATTCATTAGTATTACCAGATCTTATAAAAGCCTGGTCATTAATGAAATTATTATTCACATCTTTCATCTTCCAGCCTAAAAAGCGTATGTTCTTAACACTGTCTAATTTTATCACCCCTGTTGCTTCATCAATTTCTGGCAGGGCAACTTCATTAACTAAATCTTTATCTTCTAAATTTTTATTTTTTAAATTTTTATTTTCTAAACCATCTTTGCTACTCTCATTTTTACCCAACAATTTTTGCACCAATAATGTGCCCAAAACCCCAGCGCCAGCGCCAGCGCCAATACCAACGCCAAGACTAGCAGCCAATACCTTACCGACTATCCCTGAACTTTTATTTGGCACATTTGCCGCCAAAGCACCACCGCCATTAAAACACAGTGCACCAAGCAATGCAACTGCAACTTTACCCTTATTTTTACGATTACCAAATCCACACATAATAAATTCCCCCTTAAAATCATTAAAAATATCTAAAATATTAATTTACAAGCTAATTTAAAAGCTTTATTTTTAATTATACTCGAAAACTTATTTTAATCAAGTAT
>JAFSLT010000056.1 GCA_017448285.1 Clostridia bacterium | reverse complement strand
TTATTTCTCACTTGCATACTTTGTTAAAACGTTTATGAATACGGGTTCTAAACTTTGCCTTAGAGCAAAGAAACTTGATTTTTTTTAAAAAAGATTGTATAATTGCAATTGATGCTGTTTTTTATTTTTTATTAGCTAATATAGAAAATAGTGTTGATTGTTTATTAGCTGATAATTGCTAAAAATATGGTTAGAATAAATATAGTTTTCAAAATTAAAATTTGGCGGTGTTATTATTAATGTCAGATAAATTTAATGAATTAAAAAAAGAATTTTTAGAGCGCGAATTTTCATATTTAAATGAGCCCCAAAAAGAAGCAATATTTAAAGTAAACGGAAATTTACTGGTTTTGGCCGGAGCAGGTAGCGGTAAAACGACCGTGATAATTAATCGTATTTACAATATGATTATTTATGGTAACGTTTATGATGAAGATTTAGATTGCGATGATAAAACTTATGATAAACTTAAAAAAGGACTTGAAAAAGGTCAAAAATTAAGTGATTTTTCAAGTTTATTAAATTTAAATCCGATTTTACCGGAAAATATTCTTGCCATAACTTTCACAAATAAAGCTTCAAAAGAAATAAAACAAAGGCTTGCCAAAAAGATAGGAAAAGATGCCGAAAAAATTTGGACTTCTACGTTTCACTCTATGTGTGCAACGATTTTAAGGTCTCATGCCGGGCTCATAGGTTATACCTCTAATTTCACAATTTATGATTCGGATGACCAAAAACGTCTTATAAAGGAGTGCGAGAAAAATTTTGGTGTAGATGAAAAGACGTTGCCTATCAAATCTTGTATAAGTTATATTTCGGGTGCGAAAGATGACTTGATGTCGGCGGCGGATTTTAAAAAGAAAAATGAAGATAATTATAAAATGACTAAAGTTGCAAATATTTATGAACTTTATACAGAAAAAATGAAAAAATCAGATGCTATGGATTTTGATGATTTGATTTTTAATACCATAATGCTGTTTAAAAAAAATAAAGATATTTTGAGTAAATATAAAAATATTTTCAAATATATTATGGTTGATGAGTATCAAGATACGAGCAAATCTCAGCACGAGCTTGTAAAACTGCTCGCCGGAAATAGAGGAAATCTTTGCATTGTAGGTGACGATGACCAAAGTATTTATAAGTTTAGAGGCGCCAGTGTAAAAAATATTTTAACTTTTAATAAATATTTTAAAGATACAAAAACAGTGCGTCTTGAACAAAATTATCGTTCTACCAAAAATATACTTTCGGCAGCAAATGAGCTAATTAAAAATAATCGTTCGCGAAAAGCCAAAAATTTGTGGACGGAGCTCGGCGAAGGTGAAAAAATAGAGTGGCATATAGGTTACAGCGAACACGATGAGGCATTTTATATTGCTTCTCAGATAATGAAAAAAGTGAAAGAAGGCAAAAATTATTCGGATTTTGCAGTTTTATACAGAATGGGTTCGCAATCCGGAGTTATTGAAAAATTTTTTGCCAGAAACAATATTCCTTATAGAATTATCGGCAATGTGAGGTTTTTTGACAGAAAAGAAATAAAAGATTTGATTGCTTACCTCAGTGTGGTGAATAACACAAACGACGAAGTGCGGCTTAAAAGAATTATAAACAGGCCTAATCGTTCAATTGGAGAGCGTACTTTGGTTTCTATTGGGAATGTTGCCGATAAAAACGGTACTTCGTTTTATGAGATTATCCGCACGGCTTACGATCATCCGGAACTTATTCGTGCGGCTGCCAAAGTTTCGGGATTTGCAAATTTAATAGAATCGTTCTTAAAAAAAAGAGATTCCGGCGCAAAAATTAGTGATTTGTATGAATTTATTATAAAAGAAACAGGATATTTTGATTTTTTAAGAGACAGTGAAGATGATTTTAATGATAGAATAGAAAATTTAAAAGAACTTGGCAGTTTTATTGCAAAATTTGAAGAAGAAAAGGGTTCCGACGCCACTTTGAAATTATTTTTGGAAGAAATTGCACTTATTTCGGATTCTTCGGTTAACGAAAACGAAGATAAAGGTTATGTAACGCTTATGACGATTCATGCTTCAAAAGGCTTAGAATTCCCGGAAGTATTTTTGCCGGGCTTCGAAGAAGGTATTTTCCCAAGTCAGCAATGTATATATGATGATGACATTGAAGAAGAAAGGCGTTTAGCATATGTTGCAATTACTCGTGCAAAAGAATATGTTTGTATCTTAAATTCAACTAGCCGAATGACTTTTGGAAGTACTTCGCACAACAAACCTTCGAGGTTTATATCTGAAATTCCAAATGATTTAATAAACATCACAAAATCGCGTGAATGGAAAAAGATGCCTGCCGGTCAGCATATTCCAAAGTCGATAAAAGATATAAAAATTAAATCGGTTGTTTCAGCCAGAAGTTTTGGTATGAATGCACTTAGCAGCAATTTAATGAATTCGGATAAAAAAAAGTATATTTTGGGTGATGTTGTGAATCACAATATTTTTGGGCATGGCGTTGTAACATCGGTTTATGATATTGGCAATGATTCGCTGCTTGAAATAGACTTTGAAAAATCTGGAAAAAAGAAAATTCCAATGTCCAGGCTTTGATTTTTTTCTGAATTTTTAGGAGTGCAAAGAAGTGTGTTAAAAAGCAACCTCCGGCATAGCCGGAGGCGAGAATTCAACCTAAAAAAGTAAACTGGAATAAAGTTGTAAAAATTGGTGGCTTTACAGTTGCTGGATTAGCGGCTTTAGAGACGATTCACAGCTTAATAGGTGGATTTACGGATTCGAAAGTTGGTAGTTATTCCATAGGAAGAGCTATAAGGAATCGTGTAAAGAAAAATGAACAGCTTGAACCTGCAAAGCAAGAAGACGATAATGC
>JAFSLT010000055.1 GCA_017448285.1 Clostridia bacterium | reverse complement strand
CCATTTTTTTGATATCCCATTTTTACTATTTCTTTACTCTGGCAATGTACGCATTTTATCTTTATTACTACCATTCCTTCATCCTCCACTTACATCTTATCATTTATTTTTCTGCCTTTCAACTGCTTTAGCACATGATCTATTCCTTTGGCGGTGCCGGAGAAAAACTTCAATTTTTTTAATTTACTTCATTTTTTTATTGAAAAAATAAATTGTGTTTGATAAAATACTTTTCAGCAGGATTTGTCCGAAGATAGCGGTTAGTCACTCCATTTGAAAGGAGTGGTATTTATGAATAATAATCTTATTCTTATTTTATTAATTTTGATAATAATCTTGTTAATAATAAAACAATAACCGCTACCTAACTGTAATAGCTAGCGGTTAAACCGTTCAAACTATTTACTTAAGGACTAACCGCCAAAAGCGGGATTCCTGCTATTATTATATAACGAAAAAAAGAAAAAATCAATTGAAAAAATAAAACCAGTACAAAATTTTCTCCGGCAGTGCCGTAGAAAATGTTTATCTTTTTTTAGCAATGCCTCTTTACAATATAATTATTGTTTAAAATAATCCTTCATGGCTCTTTGGATTTTTCGTTCGGAATCTTTTTTTGCTTTTGTAGCACGTTTATCATACATTTTTTTACCTTTGCAGAGCGCGATTTCAAATTTAATCCATTTTTTTTCAAAATAAACAGATAAAACCACTATTGAATATCCATTTTGTTTGTATTGCCCATAAAGTTTAGATATTTCTTTGCGGTGTATTAATAATTTCCTTTCTCTTTTTGGGTCTTGATTGAATATATTCCCTTTTTCATAGGAACTTATGTGGACATTGTTCGCAAAAATTTCGCCATTTTTAAACGAACACCACGCATCTTTTATGTTTATATTCCCAAGCCTCACAGATTTAACCTCGGTGCCCTTAAGTTCCACGCCGGCTTCGATTTTATCAATTATAAAATAATCATGCAATGCTTTTTTATTTTTAGCAATAATTTTAATTTTTATCACCTCGAATATATTTTGTAATTTGTAATATTAGTTATTTTCTCCGGCGGCGCCGGATAAGATGCACTCCTTTTTAATATTTTAGCAATAATTTTAATTTTTATCACCTCGAATATATTTTGCAATCTGTAATATTAGGTATTTTCTCCGGCGGTGCCGGAGAAGATATAGTTCTTTTTATTTTTAGCAATAATTTTAATTTTTATCACCTCGAATATTTTTTGTAATCTGTAATACTAGGTATTTTCTCCGGCGGTGCCGGAGAAGATGCACTCCTTTTTAATATTTTAGCAATAATTTTAATTTTTATCACCTCGAATATATTTTGCAATCTGTAATATATAGTGTATTATCATCATATATCTATTTTTCATGACAGTAAAGGAATTTGAGAATAAAACAAGTTTATTTTTCGCTATGCCGGAGAAAATGTCTTGGAATTATATTCACTTGATTTTTTATTTTTTTGAGTTATAATCTAATTTTTTAAATAAATTTATTAAAATATGGAGAAAGTTATGATATTTGAAAAATTGCAGTCAATTCTCAGCGTTCAATTTAATGTTGATAAGAATGATATAAGTTTTGATACGGATTTTTTTAAAGATTTAAACGCCGATTCGCTTGATATAATCGATTTGGTTTCTACAATTTCAGGCGAGTTCGATTTGGATTTTGATGAAAATAAAATTAGTAATTTTAAAACTGTTGGCGATGTAGTCAAGTATATAGAAGAAAATACCGAAAATTAGAAATTTTTTTGTGTTTTTTCATAAAAACTATTGACAAGTTTCGACGTATTATGTATAATGTAAATAGAATTTTGATAATGCCCTGGAATATATAAATTACGTAGTCAAATTTTGTCGAATTAAAAGTGCTTTTTGGGAATTATCACAAATTCTAATTCATAACAAAAAGGATGTGATATTTATGAACAAAAATTATGGTTATGGTTATATGAATGATTCAGAGATTTCAAAAGTTTCTGGTGGATTAAGTACTACCAAAAAAGTAATTATAGGGGTCTCCGCAGCTGTAGCAGCTTTGGGTGCTGCCTATGCTGGAAAAACGGTTTATAATATGAAAAAAACTAAAGACCCAGCTCCCTCCTTGAGGCAAGCAGCGAATCCTTTCAGCAAAGCTTGGTGGACTGGTAATAATTGGGAAAAGGAAGAAGGTAAGGATGGAAAAGAATAATTATAATAATAAATTTATGGTTTTTTTAAAGCGGCATAGAACTTTATCTTGTTAAAATAATGGATTACAATAATGATTTTAAAACAATTTAAGTTTTAATTCGCTCGGTATGATCAAAATTATTGATAATATCGGGCGGATTTGTATTGCTAAAAAAGATAGATATTTCTTCCACTGTAGCCGAAGAGAATATCTATTAATTTTTTTTTAAAACTTAAAAATTAAATAGAAAAATGGGAAAAAATAAGATGCCCACGATATTCTAAACATCGCTTCTTTTTTTTCGCGTTTATTTAACACAGTTCTTTACACTACCCGAAAAACTTATCAATATATTTTCGTAAAAAATTTCTATTATTTTTAATGTTAGAACTCTTTGTTGACACAAGGCACAATTTTCTCACAATCAAACTTCATTCTTTAACTTTTCAAAAAGTTTTAATTCTTGCTTGGCTTTCATAGCATATATAGAAAAAAACCTGTCAATTATCAGTGATTGTATATTCCCGAGTATATTGCTAAAAAGTAAATAAAGTCCCAGCGCCGCAAAAACCCGCGAAACAATCCACGCTTGAAAAATCGAAAACAAATAAACAGTATATTTTCCTATCCCTTTTGCTTCGTCCGCCATTCCTGAATTTTTCTGCATTATAAAGGTACCAAGCGCAGAAAATAAAAAACTCAAAAGCGGCAGAACCCAAAGCATTTCAGAAAATCCGGAAAATTTTGGTATATTTAAAAGGTTTAAACCTAAAAATTCAAAGCCTTTGCTGAATTTTTCTATTTTATTTTTTTCATCATCTGTCAGCATATTAAGCTTTGGCTTTACTTCGTCAAAACTTCTAACCAGATCCAGTTGATCAGAACCTTTTTGGCGTTTTTGTTCTTCGGTGAGTACGCTTGTTGCCTGCGAAATTTTTTCCTTTGGCAAATGCAAAACATTGCTTAGCGGCCGCTGGATTGTCGAATATATACCGCTGAATATTATTAAAGTTAAAATAAACGAAACATTCGTGCAGCCTTTCATGGGATTAACGCCTTCTTTTTGTGCAAGTTCCATCATTTCTCGGTTAAATCTCTGAACATCCTTGCCGCATCTTTTTTTTAGCTCTTCCTTTTTTGCCTCAAACTTTTCGTTTGTAGACATCCCGCGCACTCGTTTTATAGCCATTGGGAAGAAAATTATGTTTACAATTAATGTAAATAATATAATTGAAATCCCATAATTTGCGGTTAAATCGAACAAAAACCCCAGCGCATAACCAAAAGCGCTCGAAAATATATCAAATCCGAACATTCACGTCCTCCAAGCCAAACTCAAATATCATCAATGCCGCCCTCAAAAAACGAATTACACTTTAAAATTCTTTTGAATGTAAGCAACGAGCCTTTAAATGCACCAAATCTTTTTAATGCTTTTATGGCATAACACGAACAACTCGGATAATATCTGCATTTCTTTACAGTATGTTTTGAAATTTTTTGATAAAATTTTATAAATAAAATAAAAATTTTAGCTAGCATGCTTCCCCAAGTTGTTTTTATTTTTTAAAATTAGAAGTTCGTCATAAATATTCTGCATTTTTTTTCCCAAAATCGAGGGCTTGGCAACTACAACAATATCCATGCTGATATCCAGCTTTAAAATTCTGAATGCTTCTTTTATTATGCGCCGAGCTCTGTTGCGCTCCACCGCACAGCCGACCTTTTTACTGACCGAAATCCCAACTCTTGTTTGCTTTGAATAGTTGAAAAGTGTATAAATAATTAAATCGGCAGTATATTTTTTTTGACCCTTCGCATAAACACGCCGAAAATCACGACGCATTTTTAACGATAAAAGTTTAAATTTTTTATCTTGAAAGTTTTTTTCTTCCTTTATTTCTTCTCCTGGCGAGCACTGCCCTGCCGGAACGCGTTGACATTCTTTTTCTAAAACCATGTTCTCTCTTCCTATGAATTTTTTTAGGTTGGTACGTTCTAAGCATTTTATCCCCCTCATCAAACTGTTTAAAAAACTATGTTTTCAAGTTTACCACTCAATTTTTAAAAAGTCAATGATTAATCTGAAAATACCGATAAAAAATTAGGCGTATTTTTACCTGTTATGACAAACTCGATTCTGTTTTTCTTTTCTTTATTCACTTTGCTTTCATTTTCAATTCCTTATTTCGTGTTAATAAATCCTAAAGAACGCCATTTACTATTATTCTCCAATATATTTAAAATTGCATTAACGCTTTCGAATTAATTATTTCTGGCAGACTTTTTTGTTTGGGAAAAAGATGTGCTATTCTTTCGTACATCTCTTTTGTTATTTCCATTCCCTTATTATATTTTCGCTTGCTATTCTACCATTTCCAATTTCGTGTTAACAGGTCTTAGTTTGGAATAGCTATATCTCAAACATACAGAATATCGGAACAAGTTTCTTTTTCGATAAAATAACTTTCAAAATCAAATTCTTGGGTATTTTCATTAAATGTTACTATTATTTTTAAAATTTTATCGAAAGATGGTATGTTTTTCCAAAATATTTGGTTTATATATGATCTTAGAGATTTATATAATTTTTTTGTATATTCTTCCGATAAACTTTTATTATTAATTTGAATATGTAAGTTATTTTTTTTAAAATAATCAACAATTAGCTGTGGAGGGATATTACAATATCTTGAAAGATTTAAATCGCAGGCACTTATGCAAATTGAAGTGTAAAATGCAATCAAAAAAATAATTATAATTTTAAACATTTCTATCACCTCTGTATTTATAGTTTTATTTATTATAATTATATGATATTTTTTGAAAAAAGTCAAATATTTATATATTTTTGTCGTGATAATATTTTATAAAAATAAAAAATTTCTCCAATACTTATTAATGTAATATTTAAACTATTTTTTCAGGAAAAGGTAATTTTTTCAAAACTAAAAAATTAGGTTAAAAACACTCTCTGATACTGCCGAGGTGATTTATCTTATAATTTTTATTTTTTTTTGCGATAAATTTCGAAAAAAGCTTGACAAAAAGAAAAGCTTGACAAAAAGAAAATGTGTGATATGATTTATAATAGAAGCTTCGAATGGCTTCGCAAAATTTAATTTTAATTTTTAAAGGAGGAGATTTTTATGAGTAGATCTAAAAGCAAAATTGCGGTTACATTATTGAGCGCATTGGCTTGCAGTGCCGGTGCTTCGGCAAAGTTGTCCAATAGGGCAAAAATTGCAATTGGAGCCACTGTGTTAACTGCTGGTGTGGTGGAGGCTTACAACGAAATTGCAGGTGCAATTAGCGGCAAAAAGTGGTATTCGGGCAAATATTCTCTTGCAAATCTTATTCACGGTAAAAACGAAAAAGATGATAAAAATCCAGATGATTCAGATGAAAAAAATGAGTTTTTTACAAAGGATGAAGTAAAAAAAATTTTAGGGAATGATCAACCTAAAGGTGAAATTAAAAGTATTGAAGATTTGAAAAAACTTATGTTAGATGTAACTAATGGGCTTCATGAGTCGTCTGGGAGCAAAAATATTTGTAATTGTTGGGCTCAGGAAATTTTGAAAAAATTTGACCATCACAAAGATAAATTTGAATATAAAAAAGAGGGAAGTTCTAATTTTTATACATATGTTGATAAAGATAGCCAAAACTTTGAAAACATAAAGAAATTTGTGGCTGGAAACAAAATGCCTGATATTTTTGGCACTGCTGAAAAGTTAGGCAAAAAAATTGTTCCAGTATTTCAAATTAAAGTAAACAAACGTAAAAATATATATATATATCTATATTTTGCATGCGAGGACAGTGTTGAAGACTATTTAAAAGTATCATATTTAGTATTTGATTCATCTTTTGATGAATTGTACCTAAATGATGTTGATTAATTTTAAAAAATTTTATTATCTTGAAATAATCGAACCAGCAAACTGATGGCTGTCAAATTCGGATAAATCTTCGATTTGCTCGCCGGTGCCGATATATTTTATTGGAATCTCCGGGAATTTTTCGCGAACCGAAATTATTGCTCCGCCTTTGGCAGTGCCGTCAAGCTTGGTTATAATCAGTCCGTTTATATTTAAAATTTTCGAAAATTCCTCAACCTGACTCATCATATTTTGCCCCGTGCTTGCATCTAGAACTAAAAATGTGGATTTTTTGTAAGAATTGTCGATATTTTTATCTATAATTCTGTTAATTTTACTAAGTTCTGCCATTAAATTTGATTTATTATGAAGTCTTCCGGCGGTATCGCATATTAAAAAATCAAAATTTTCACGTTTTAATTTTTCAATTGCCTCAAAAACCACGGCACCTGGGTCTGTACCTTCGGGCTTTTTCAAGATTTCGCATTCAGCGCGTTTTGCCCAGAGCTCTAGCTGCTCTGCGGCTGCCGCGCGAAAAGTATCTGCTGCGGCGATTAAAATTTTATGCTCCTGATTTTTATAAAAATTAGCAAGTTTGCCAATTGTAGTTGTTTTACCTACGCCATTTATTCCTGCAACCAAAAGTATATTTTTTTCGGCAAAGTTATGTTCAATCTCGCAATCGACTATTGAAATAATAATATCTTTTAAAATACTTAAAATTTCATCAGGCGATTGAACATTGTCATACTTGCATTTTTCGCGCAGTTTTTCTCTTATTTTGGATGCCGCTGTGACCGAGACATCGGACATTATTAGACTTTCTTCTAGTCTATTTAAAAAATCTTCATCAACTTTTGTGAAGAATGCGAATATGCTTTTTAGTTTATTTGAAAAATTTTCTTTTGTTTTAATAAAACTTTCTTTTAATTTATTGAACAATTGCACTTTTATTCCTCCGTTTTATCGAATGCTCCAAAGCATCTTTTGCAGCCATTTGTTCGGCTTCTTTTTTACTTCCGGCCGTACCAATTCCTGCACGGATTCCTTGAACTAACAGTTCGATAGTAAAACTTTTATTGTGGTCCGGACCGGTTTCGTTTATAAGATTATACTTTATTTCTTTATGTTTGCCCGAAGCCTGCATTACTTCTTGGATTTCGGTTTTGTAATCATTGGCAATTTCATACATTTCACCGAGTTCATTTGTTATAAATCTTAACACAATTTCTTTTGTCGGTTCAATACCGCCATCCAAAAAAGTTGCCGCCACAACAGATTCGAATGCATCAGCCAAGATCGAAGGCCTTTCGCGGCCTCCGCTGCGTTCTTCGCCATGGCTGAGCCTTAAAAATTTTCCGATTTGAAGTTTTTGTGCAAAAATTTTAAGTGTTTTTTCGCAAACAAGCGACGACCTGAGCCTTGTTAGCTTTCCTTCGGGTAACTTATTAAATTTCTTAAATATGTATTCCGAAGTTATCATTCCAAGAACCGAATCGCCTAAAAATTCAAGGCGCTCGTAATTGTCGCAGCTTTTTCCCGATTCGTTGGCAAACGAAGAATGCGTTAATGCTGTATAAATCAAATACTTGTTTTTGAAAGTATATCCCAAAATTTTTTCAAAATCATTTATACTATACAATGTAGCTCCCAAGATAATATTAAAATTAGAATTAAAAGGAAATAAATGAAAGAATTTGAAAATATATTTTTAGAAAAAAGTATTGGAGAGATAAATCAAATCCCGTTTAAAAATTTGCCCGAAGTTTCATTTGCCGGCAAGTCAAATGTAGGTAAATCCTCTCTCATAAATTCAATTGTATCAAAAAAAATAGCATATACAAGCAAAAATGCCGGAAAAACTGATCTAATAAACTTTTATAGAGCAAAAAATTTTAGAATTGTTGACATTCCGGGATATGGATTCAGTTTGCGTTCAAAAGACGAAAAAACAAGATTTAATAAGCTTGCCGATGATTATTTTAGATTAAAACGAAGTGATTTTGTTCTGCAGCTTATAGATTCCCGCCACGATTTGCAGGAAAACGACAGGCAAATGATAAGTTTTTTATCAGAGATGAAAATAAAATTTTATGTTATTCTTACAAAAATCGACAAACTGTCGAGTAGTCAATATAAACATTTTTACTTAAATTTAAAATCTCAAATTGATGCAATATCACAAAATTACTCAGAAATTATTGGAGTATCCGTAAAAACCGGGATGAATATAAATAAGATTAGAAATTTAATAATTTTCGAGGTAAAAAACGCAAATGAAATCTGCAGGAATTAAATTATACTTTACGATAACGTCTAAGCTCAAAATCATAAAAAAATAACCGCTACCTAAACGCAATAGTTAACGGTTACCTATAATTGTTACTTTTACAAAGGACTAACCGCCAAAAGCGGGATTCCTGCTATTGTTATACAGTAAAAAAATAGAAAAATCAACCAGAAAAATAAAATAAAATAAGTAAAATATTTCGACGCCTTCGGAGAAAGTGATGTAGTTAATATAAACATTTTTGTTTAAATTTAAAAATCTAACTCGTAAGTATCTTCTCCGGCGTCGCTGGAGAAAATATCTATCTTTTTTAGCAATAACGTTTCACATTTAGTCATAGAGTATTTTTCAGGGATTTTCATTTCAGTATAAGATTCGTCCAGCCCAATAATACTAACCTTTTGTGAATAATTAGGTTCATTTTTTTAATTCTTTATCCAACTTTCCTTTAAATTTTTCAACCCAATTCATTATTTTGTAATTTCAGCTCTTTCTCTTTATATCATTTTTCTTTTGGTTTAGCAATAAATTTTTGTCATTCCCCGAGCATTGGGGTGTCGAACGTACTTTTACTTGGTTTGAAAAATTTCGCAGACTTTGGAAAATTGTGAACGTCTTCTTTTATCCAATTTGTATTTTATACTTTCTCTCTCTAATTTCCATTTTAATTAAAAGATTTTAGACAAGCCCTAAGTATGGCGGAGAAGGAGAGATTCGAACTCTCGCGCCGGTTTCCCGACCTGCACCCTTAGCAGGGGTGTCTCTTCGACCACTTGAGTACTTCTCCATGGAGGAGGGAAAGGGATTCGAACCCTTGGTCCCTTTCGGGATCATCAGTTTTCAAGACTGACTCCTTAAACCACTCGGACATCCCTCCTGCTCCACGCCTGACCCTACTTTTGAATTGTAAATAAAAACAAAAAAATATCAAGTGTTTTTGTTTTTGATCATGGTATAAGATAGTCTCCCAGAAAATCAATCAATTGATATCATTGCGTTTTTCATCACCCAAAGTCGATTTTTTGTATTTTTAAACTACTTTAGCGCATGACCCAAAATATATAGCAAAAACACTGAAAAAACAAATAGTTTTATAAAAAGTTATATGAATATAGCAATACAAGATTACATAATTCACTTCTTTAAATAATCCAAATAATTCTGAAGTATCAAACATGCCGAGGCTTTGTCGATTTGATTTTTGTAATTTATAGATTTTTTACCTAAAAAAGCAAAATTTTTTTGTGCACAGACAGTAGTCAAACGTTCATCCCAAAGGATTACTTCAATATTTTTCGAAAGTTCTTTCAACTTTTTTTGTAAATATTCGGCATTTTTGGCACTTGGTCCTAGCGTTCCGTTCATATTTTTTGGATAACCTAAAACTATTTTATTTGCGTTTTTTAAATTTGAGATTTCAATTATTTTTTCAGCAAGTTTATCTTTATTTTTTTCTTCAATCATGCACAAGGGCGATGCCAAGATTTGGTTTTCATCGCAAATTGCAACGCCAGTTCGTGCTTCACCTATATCTATTCCGATAATTATCATGCTGCCTCCCTGATTTCTGAAACTTTTGGCACTTTTAACTCGCCGTTTTCTGAAACCGCGAATCTTATGGTTCCGACCTCTTTTGTAACAAAATAAGGAATCCCCAATAAATTAAGTCTGTCGGCGACTTCCTTTTGAGGGTAAATTGAAATTTTATTATAATGGTTCCCTGCCGAAATTACAGCATATTTTGGATTAACAGCTTTTAAAAACGGCAAAGTAGACGAAGTTTTGCTGCCGTGATGCCCAATTTTTATAACATCTGCCGATAAATCTCTGCCGGAATCAATGATATCTTTTTCTTCATTTTTTTCGGCGTCGCCTGTAAACAAAAATTTTTTGCCTTTAAAACTCAGTTTTAAAACAATCGAATTATTGTTTACATTTTTCCCATCTTCTTTAATTGGTCCCAAAATTTCAATTTTGACTCTGCCGATATTAAAAATCTGACCCGGTTCGGGATTTTCTATTTTTATCTTTTTTAATTTTAATTTTTCAAGTAATTTTTCGTACCCTTTGTGGTCAAACATATCAACTCGGGATTTTGAAGTTATGAATCTATTAACTGTAAAGTTTTCTAAAACGTCAACAAGCTGACCGTAATGGTCAGCATGCGGATGAGTAAGCACCATCAAGTTAATACACCTATTTTTTGTGTTCCCGATTAAATTATCTTTTGTGTATCCAACAACCGAAAGTTCCGAATTTTTAAGCCCGCCGTCTATTATAATCACTATATCTTTATCATGAATCAAAGCACAGTCGGCTTTTCCGACGTCTAAAAAATCAATCAATAAATCAGTGTTTGTTATGCTTGGCGAAACAATTTCGTATTTTTTTCGGTCACTTGATTTATCAACAAACGAAAGCCAAAAAAAGGCAACTGCAACTAAAACTGCAAAAATTGTAAAAGTACTAAACTTGTTTATAGATCTGTGAAAAATAAAATTTACTATCTTGCTTTTTTTCATTAAAAACTAAAAACAAATGTCGCTTTTTACAAAATATCCGCGGTCGTGGCCACAAATTGGGCAGAATTTTGGAACGCTAGCGCCTTCGTAGACATTGCCGCATTCCATGCAAACCCATTTGCCACGCCCGGTTTTGGAATCAAAAAGCTCTCCGTTTTCTAAAAGCACAGCAAGTTTTTTGAATTTTTCGGCATGTGTTTTTTCAATTTTGGCAACTCCCGAAAATTTTTGAGCAACATCCGAAAAGCCCTCATCTTGAGCAATTTTTGAAAATTCATTATAAATATTTTCGCCTTCGTCAATTTCGTTTTGCGAAGCTTTTTTTAGGTAATCTAAAGTTGAATCGAATATGTCAACCGGATAATCTGCTTCAAATTTTATGCTTTCGCCGGAAAAAGGTTTTAAAAATTTATAAAAAATTTCTCCGTGTTCTTTTTCTTGCTCTGCGATGGTTAAAAATGCTTGTTCTATAACCTGCAAGCCTTCTTTTTTAGCAAAAGACGCTGCAATTTTATAGCGTTCCCTTGCCTGAGATTCACCTGCAAACGCTTTCATAAGATTCACTTTGGTCTGGCTTTTGGAAAAATCAGTAATCATAAATCCTCCTATAAAATTTAGTGGCTACATTATAAATTTTATTTTTCAAAATGTCAACTGATGACAAACTTTGATATTGCAAAATTTGGATAAATTTATCTCCGTCACCGCCAGAGAAATATTTAAAAAACAATTTCTGACGTCAAGTGCATAAAAAAATTGAATAAGCACTTTCTCTGGTGATGTCGGAGAAATTATCTGCTATTGTTTTGTAGTGCCTGAAATAAGCATTGTCTATAATTTTTATGATTAATACACAAAATTTAGCTTTACATTTTTATATAATATGTATATACTAACTAATATATGACTTGATGAAAGGAGTTAATAATCCGTAGTATAAGAATTTAAATTTTAAGGGGTGTGATGAGTTAATGAAAAAAATAACGTCTTTAATTTTAAGTATATTTCTTTCAGTGAATTTATTTTTTTGTTTGTCGGCAGTCAGTATTAATAAAAGTAAAAATCTTAACACTGTAGCATGTATATTTGCAGGAAGAGAAAAATATTTGTCTATATTAATGCCATATTTGCTTAAACTGAAGAGTAAAGGTAAATTAACAGAAATAAATTTATGGCAATTTACAAAAAATAAAAGTGATATAAAATATTTAGAATCTATTTCTAATATACACAAAACTTCAAAAAATTTTACGGAATATAGAACTATAACTCCGAAAATTGAAAATAATGAGTTCAAACTGAAGATTAAAGCTAAAAATGATGCTCATATTTTAATAAATAATAACTATGAAATAGTGATAGGCGGTTGGAGTAATACAAAATCGGTAATAAGAAAAGGAATTGACGGAACCGATGTTCTGTGTGAATCGAATAGTGTGGTATTGGATGCAAATAATTATAAAGATTTTAATATAAAAATTCAAAATAATAAACTTATAATTGAAAACTTAATGGAGGCTGCAATAGATGAAAATAAAATTAAATCAGTAAAGATTCATACGGGCTTCGGGAGTGAAGGTTATTGGGATTATGAAGAAACTAAGAACAAAAATATAAAACTATTTGATACTGAAAAAAGGGAAGGATTTTTAAATTGGTATGAAGCATATAAGTATTATTTAAATTATAATTTTGATATATTTTTAAAAATAGATGACGATATAGTTTATATGGACCTTAACAGATATGATGAATTTATAAATTATATAGTGAATAATAAAAACAAAAATTGTGTGTTTCCAAATATGGTCAATCACGCTGTTTCGCTTTTTTATAACAACAAATATGAACTTATGCCGGACGATATTGTAGGCGAACTTTATGCAAAAAAAGATTCTCCGAATGATGTATATAATTATTACACCGATGGAAATACGGCAAAAAAAGTTCATGAATATTTTTTAAATAATATTTCAAAATTTATAAATAATACAATGCCTATAATAAATCTCAACAATCACAAGGAATCTATATGTATTTTTGGTATTTTGAAGAAAAATTATGATAAAATATTTGCCCCAAGTTTAAGAGATAAAATTATAAAAGATTCTAACGGTAAAGAATTCAAAACCACACCGGAAAAATTTGACGATGAAATTTATGTTTATAATTGCCAAGGAAATATGTTTTATCCAAGATTTGTTACAGTTCATTATCAGTTCGGTCCTCAAATGCGGAACGGACTCGATGAAAGTTTTTTGAATCAGTATAGAAAATTAGCTAAGAATATTAAATAATATTTTTTAGGACTATTTTTCAAAAAAATATAAACAGCATATTCTCTCCGGCAACACCGGAGAAATAAACAATAATGATGGATATTTTTTTAATAATAATAAAAACTGTGAGGGTATTGCTAAAAAAGGCTCATTTCCTCTGGCGGCTCCGCAAAAATTCTTTTATTTTTTGCATTTTTACTTGACATTTGAAAATTAGTTTGATAGCATACTCACATCATGTTTTTTGGAGGGGTTTTAATGCCAAATATTAAATCGGCAAAAAAAAGGGTAGAGGTAATTGCACGCAAAACTTTGAGGAATAAGATGCTTAAGTCAAGTTTGAAAACTAGTTTACGCAAAGCCTTTCAAGAGGGTAGCGACACTGAAACAAAATTAAGTGCTATAAGTGCACTCGATAAAGCAGTAGCAAAAGGTATTTTACACAAAAATAATGCTGCAAGACATAAATCTAGAATTGCGAAGTTATTAAAAGTAAGCTGATTTTTGATTAGATATAAGACTGTCTATTCAAAATTTCTCTCCCGCACCGCTGGAGAGAATGTTTGTTTTATATTTTGGTCACTATGTCTGAATATTAGACTTCTTTCAAAATTTAAAAATTAAATCATAAATATCCTCTCCGGCGCTGCCGGAGAGAAACCAAATTCTTCAAGGCAACGTATTATCTTTTTTAAATGAAAGTACTATATATTTATGTGAAAATAATGTCAGATGAATTTTTATCACTTCTATTTATTTTTACGATGCCTCAATTTTTTGCTCGAAAAAATCAAGGTTATCTTCGGCGGCACCGGAGAACAAATTTAATTGAAAAATAAACCTAAATATATTATAATTCAAGCAGATTAACTTTTGGAGCCTTGAATTTGAATGAAAAAAGTTTAGAAAATTTAATGCCGTACAGTCAAGAGGCCGAGCAATCGGTTCTTGGCGCAATTTTGCTGGATAGTTCTTATTTAAACTTGGTTTTGGAAGTCTTGCCGAATTCCGATGCCTTTTATGTTCCAAACAACAAATTAATATATGAAACTATAATCGAAATGTTTTCGCTCGGTACAAAAATTGATTATGTTACGGTTCTTGAAAATATTGCGGTCGATGCTACTCAGAAAAACGAAATAAAAAATTACATGCTGGATATCGTCCAGATAGTACCTTCGATATCGAATGTCGAGAGTTATGCGAAGATAATTTTGGATAAATATGAGCTTAGAAGTTTAATTTTGCTGGCTCGCGAAATATTGCAAGGCTCCACATCGAGCGAAGAATCAGGAAAGCTAATCGATTTTGCCGAACAAAAACTTATCGACATTCGTTCGGGCAAATCAAATCAATCACTTGTCAGCATAAAAGAAGTTTTAATGGAAACTTTTGATAGGCTCGATAAATTAAATTCCAAAAGTCAAACAGAAATATTAGGAATTCCAACAGGTTTTGGAGATTTGGATTTTTTAATAACAGGTTTAAATAAAAGTGATTTAATTTTACTGGCAGCTCGCCCTGGGATGGGTAAAACAAGTTTTGCACTGAATATCGCTAAGCATGTTTCTGAAAAGTTAAAAACAGCAATTTTTAGTTTAGAAATGAGCAAAGAGCAATTAGCTTCAAGGCTTTTAAGTATAGAAGGCAAAATAGCAGGCAATAAGCTCCGGCGCGGACATTTAGAGCCCGAGGAATGGGGAAGGCTCACCGAGGCTTCGGAGGCTTTGTCGAATTCAAAATTATATATTGATGACACGGCAGGGATAACCGTAAACGAAATGAAAGCGAAGATTAGGCGTCTTGGCGGAGTTTCTTTGGTTGTAATTGACTATTTGCAGCTGATATCTGCCAGCCGAAAAAGCAGCAACAGAGTTCAGGAAATTTCGGATATCACACGTCAGCTCAAAATAATGGCAAAAGAGTTGAATATTCCTGTAATATGTTTATCGCAGCTCTCGCGCGCCAGCGAACAGCGGACGAACCACCGGCCGCTTCTTTCAGATTTAAGAGATTCGGGTTCAATCGAACAGGATGCTGACATAGTAATAATGCTATATCGCGCGGGATATTATGCTGACCCTGCAGATGAAAAGGTTGATCGCAATGAATGCGAATGCATAGTTGCCAAAAATAGATATGGTGAAACTCGAACAATAAGTTTGCATTGGCAGCCCGAATATACAAGGTTTACTGCCAGAGAAAATCTTGAAGAAAAATAAAAATATAAAAATTTTAGCAATCCCTCCGGCGGCGGGAGAGAAATTACGCCTTAAAATTTTAGTATTGCCAGTAAAAGTATTGACAAAAATTTTTTTTATTTTATAATGGTGTTACTATTGTGTCTTGCTGCTCGTAGCGAAGCTGGATATCGCATCAGATTCCGATTCTGAAGGTCGTGGGTTCAAATCCCTCCGAGCAGGCCATCAAATTAAAAGGAGTGTGTTTTTATGACGTTTTATGGCATAGCGTCTATTTTATTAGGAGTTGTTTATTTTTTCGGTAGTTTTTGCCCAACCGTGGAGAAGTTTTGTGGGAAGGTAAAGGATACTTTTTTTCAATCTTCTGATAAAAAATCCGATGATAAATCAGATGAAAGATCTGGTGAAAGTAACAATCTGGGAAAAAAAGAATCAATTCCGAAAAAAATTTACAACGTCGCCAAAGGCACCGGTGAAAGTATTTTGAGTTTGTTGAACGTTGGGAAAGAAGGTTTTATAACTTCCTATATAATGTTCGGGACTTCGAGGGACGAAAAAGGAGAAATAAAACTTTGGAACTGGTTTGAAGAAGCGAAAAAAATACACAAAGGTGTGAAATCAGATGATATTTTTAGTGAAAAGAATATTGCGAATATACCATCAAAAGAAGCACCAAAAGAAACATCAGAGGAAGAAAAGATCGAAAAAATTGTTGACCGTTTATTCAATAAGTTTAAAAATGTAAAGGTAATCGAAAATTCAAAAGAAGATATGCAAAAAGCCGAAAAAACTGATAGTAACAATAATATAATAGAAATAGATGATAACATTGAAAAATCCGAAATAAATAATCAGTTTGAAGTTCAAACTTCTGCTAAAAAAGAAAAAGTAATAAGTGATATCGCCCAGGTGGCGGAATCAGCATAGCGCGGATATTGGAAACGCATGAGTCAAATGAATTTTTTTCTCCGGTGATGCCGGAGAAAGTTGTTGGTTTTTCAGCATTTAAATTTAAAAAAGGTTATATATGAATTCGTTTAATAAATTAAACATTATAAAAAATATAAAAAATCTTGATTTTAAAGCCAAAAAATCATTTGGTCAAAATTTTCTCATAGATAATAACATTTGTAGCAAAATTGCATCGTCGATCCCTGAAAAATTCAATGATACTGTCATTGAAATCGGACCGGGATTTGGAACTTTAACATATATTCTTGCAAAAAAATTTAAACAAGTTTTATCAATCGAACTTGATAACAAATTATATAGCTTTGTTTCTAAAAAAATGTCAGATTTAAAAAACATTAAGTTTATAAATCAAGATGCATTAAAAGTCAATATTAACGATATTATTTTTTCAAATTTTCAAAATTTTTCAAGTGTAGTATTATGTGCGAATTTGCCTTATTGTATTACAACTCCTGTTTTGACAAAATTTTTAAAATCTGATTTGATAGACTACATAACTGTTATGGTGCAAAAAGAGGCAGCCGAAAGAATCACAGCGCCTTTGGGCGACAGAAGCTGCGGTGCGATTAGTTATTTTGCAAGGTACTATTCAAACCCAAAAATTAATTTTCATGTTTCCAAAAACTGTTTTTTCCCCGCACCAAAAGTAGATTCAACCGTTATTTCGTTTGAAAAAATCAAAAATCCGAACTGCAAAAACGAAGAATTACTTTTCAAAATCATAAAACTCGCATTTGAAAAGCGCAGGAAAAATATTTTGAATTCTATTTTTTTAAACTTTAATTTTAAAAAAGAATTTATATTTGAAATTTTAAAAAAATGCAATTTAGATAAAAATATGAGAGCCGAAAATTTAAAGCTTGAAGATTTTATTAACATTTCAAATTTAATTAGTTGTAATTTTTAAAAATAAAATTAAATATTTTTTCTATAAGTACATCCGAAAAAAATATTCTTTCCAAATGGCAACCGAAAAAAGAATTTAATAATTTTTTTGTTATTACTAAATAAAAGCAAACATTTTCTCCAGTACTCCAGAGCGCAAGAAGCACCTTACCGGTCAAAAGTGCTGCTTCGCCAGTAATTATCGGCATCCATAATTTCGGGATTTTTATAAAACCTTTTATTTAGTACTTATTGGGTCCGCCATACATACCACAAGGGATAATTTGAGCATGTTTTACATTGAATTTATAAAATTTTTTATCTCCAGAACTGCAAACTTTAAATTCATATTGTTCTTTTGCGGAATTAAAATAAATATTTATATGCAATCGACCATTATTTGCGTCAGTTTTTAAATTCCATTTTTTTTTATATGGTTCTTGTTCAAATTGTGAAGCATATTGTTTTAAATCTTCTGCTGACTTTTTGCAAATTGTTAGCTTTTCTGGATGGTTGTTGTCTATACCATTTTCGCTAACGCTAAAAGAATCATGTTCGGATTCATAATCAGCTTTTCCTGTGCAGAAATCACAAACGTTGCCTGAATCTAATTTTTCAACAACTTCCCAATAATCTGGGAATGGTGATTTCTCTTCGCCTTGAATATTTTCTGTAATATTCACATAACTCTTTTCTAATTCTTGAGTTTCGTTATTTACTTTTTCATCGCTTTTTTCTTTTTTACCAATGACTCCGGCACCCCAGAGCGAAAGAAGTATTGTACCGGTTACAAGTGCTGCTCCACCAGCAACTGCCGGCACCATAATTTTTGGATTTTTATAAAACTTCTTATTGTCAGGCCCATTTTCGATAACTATAGGCTTTTTCACCTTATTGTCAGGCCCATTTTCGATAACTATAGGCTTTTTCACCCAAAAACCCGGCCCGCCATAAAGCATAACGCTAGCACTCGTCTTCACCTGCGGTGATGCCGCCGCCATTATAGCCATAAAAACTGCAATTCGTCTTAAATTATTCTTGTTCATAAAAATTTACCTCCAAAAAATTTTAACAGTTCAAATCTCGAATGTTATCCTAAACGATCAAGACTTGTTAAATCATATCATGAAATAAAAAAAATTTCAAGTTTTAAAACAAAATCATAAATATTCTTGGGCATTGCAGATAGGATAGTAATGATCTCTCCGGCATAGCCGGAGGAAATGATTTTTTATAAAACAACATTGATTTAGTTTTATTTTTTATCTTCATTTTTAGGTATCATCGGCTTTCTGCTTTTAATTTTTTTCAAAAATATCCAAAATAAAATTAAAATCAAAATTATAACAATTACTGCTATTTTTATTATATTTAAAATAGATTTTCCTGAATTTTCTTCGTTATTTTTTAGGGTTTCTTCTGCTGTTTTTGTATAATGCTCATTATTTTTTTGATTTTCGCCGTCTTCTCTTTGCCGGATTCCGCATTGTTCGTCTTCATCTTCGTATTCATCGTCGTCTTCATCAAAAGATTTGCTATTTTCTTTTTTTGTTCTTTTGTTTTTTTGCAAGACTTTTTTTCGCGACTTCCCTTTTTTGGTTTTAATTGCTTTTTTGCTTTTAACTTTTTTAGTTTTTTTGTCTGATTTTTTTTTTTCGTTCCGAAAAACTTCGAATTCGTAATTGCCTATTTTTATAACAGTTGTACTCCCGGCTTTTTTGAGCTTTTTTTTGACTGTTTTCTTGTTTTTATCTACTGTTTCCAAATCAAAAATTATGTATTTTTCATCGTCGGGGACAGATAAATTATACTTATGTGTATTTTTGTCAAATTTAAAATCCGAATTCTCTATTTTGGAATTTATAATTATGTTTTCAATTTGATTTTTATCTAAAATTTTAACATGTTTGGTTTCTTCATACCTAATATCGCCACATGAAATAAGAATTTTTATATCAGATTCATGAGTTGGGATTTTCTTTTTTATTTTTAAATCGAGGTCAAATATTTCTCCATCTTGACTAATGTTTAAAGTATCAACTTTATTTTTTGCAGAAATTTTTAACATTTTATTATTTTCATCGATATCTTCGGTTTTAGTTTTAAAAGTATCCAAAAATTGAAAATCTTTTTTTATGAATCTGAAAATTCGTTTGTCAAAAATTATTGTAACTTCCAAATCCTTTAAATCGATATCTTTTTTTGAAAAATCACAAATTTTTATGTTTAATTTTTCTTCTTCAACATAGTCATCTAAAACCGCCTCAAAAGATGTGCTGGAATCCGTTTTTTCTTCAGCGCTGCAAGCCATATAGCTGCTTGAAAAATTACTAAAGTAAAAACATGGCACAAGCGAAAAAATCGCAAATTTTTTGATGAAATTCATTTATTTTTCCTCCATTTCATAGATTTTTATTGAAAAATTTGATTTTATCGTGTAATATAAAGGAGCTGATTGAGGTGAAAATAGTGGTTTTTAAAGAATTGGTGCTAGGGTTTATATTTTCTTACGGGAAAAGTATTTTGGTGTCTTTAATCATATTGATCGCCGGAATTTTTACCTTAAAAAAGCTCAGCAAAGTTTTGGCGCTTGTTTGGCGTAAGTCCAATTTGGGTGTGAATGTTTCAGAATTTTTAAATTATGTAATAAAATTTTTGGTTTATTATTTAATTGCGTTTTTTATTCTTGACCAATTTGGAGTTAACGCGTGGAATATTATTGCGCCGCTCGGTGCTTCGATTGTAGCTTTGAGCGTTATTTTTAAAGAAGAAATTTCAAATTTTATTTCCGGAGTTTTTATCTTTATAAATCAAACATTTAAGCCGGGAGATTATATCGAACTTTCTTCAGTTAAAGGCACAGTCGTCCAGATAAGGTATTTTTACACAACTGTTTATACCGACGATGGTAAAAGTGCCATAGTTCCAAATTCCAAGATTGCTTCGGAAGTGCTTTTCAGAAAATGTGAGAGTAATATTTTACCAATAAATTTAGTTCTAAAGATTACATATAAAGATTCTAATAAAAAATTAAATAAAAAAGAACTTAATAATATAAAAAAATTATTGGAAACTAATGTTATTTTACACTTTAAAGACATTCTTGAATCGCCACAACCCAGGTTTTTGGTTTTTGAAGATAACAGCGAAATACATATATTAGTTTGGTCAGTAAGTTCTAACTTTGAAAATATTTTATCATCATTTGGCAATATGATTAAAGTTAAACTTAAAGATTTTAATGTAGATTTTTTGCATAACTCTGATATTAAATCTACATGTTAATTATTTTAATCTATTTAAAAATAAAATACAATAGTTTTGGTGTTATTTAATGAAAAAAATTCATAATAATTTTGTTATGCAAGAAGGCGAAATGCTGAGAATACTGATTTGTTATGTTTTTAACGATGAAAGTTTAAAATTAACAAGAGATGTTGCCATATATTGCCTTCAGATTCTTAATATTGCGAATTTTTTTGATTTAAGCAGTACAATCTCCGGACTTATAAAAGGCGGTGTTTTGATTTTACTAGACGATGATAGAATTGTTTTATCCGAAAAAGGCAGGACAATAAATGAAACTTTGGGTTCGACGATTTCCGATAACATTAAACATGAGGTTATGCAGAAAATTTATGATTATTTATCTTTTAGAAAAAATATTGACGAAAATAATGTTATATTAGAAAGAATCAACAATAAATATTTGATAAAATGCCATATAGCCGGAAATAAATCAGATTTTATGAAGTTATCGATTGAGGTTAGTGATATTAAACAAGCTTTGAATATTAAAAACAACTTTTATAAAAATTTATCTAGTATTTATGTTTATACTATGTCTAAGTTATTTGAAGAAAATGATTCTTAAACAATTGATCCTTTAAATACTCAAAAAATAGTTATTTCCTCCAACCCTGCCGGAGAAAAGTTTACTTTTAGCAATGACCAATATGATTTAACATTTATATTATATATAAATTTGACTAATTAAAATTTCGATTTTTTTACAATTTTTTTCTGCAAGCTCTTGGGTCTTTCCGCTATAAAGTACATAAAATTTTATCAAAGGCTCGGTGCCCGAAGCTTTTATAAATAATTTATTATTACTTTCAAACTCAATGCCTATCATATCACATTTTGGTAAATTTATTTTTAATATTTTATTAAATTTAAAATCTACTTTTTCAGATATTGAATAATCACTCAGAGAAATAATACCATTCCTATTTGAATTAAAATATTTTTTAAATTTTAAAATCATTTTTTTGATTTTATTGGCATCTTTTTCAACAAATGATATATTTTTTTGCGTACAATATCCGAATTTTTTATACAAATTATTTAACACATCAACACAGTTAACATTGATTTTTTTATAATACGATACCATATCACAAAAATACGCCGCAGCCATGACGCCATCTTTATCGCGAACACCAATGTCACTGCTCGGCAAGAAGCCATTGCTCTCTTCAAATCCAATTAAAAATGAGTTAATTTTACCATTAAGTTCAAGATGATACATATAATCGGCGATATATTTAAATCCTGACAATAAATTCACACACTTTGCGCCATAAAAATCAGCGATAATTTCTGACAATCCTCCTGTAACAACGCTTTTTACTAAAATTTTGTTTGAAATATAATTTTTCTGTGCAAAATAATTAACTAAAAGAGCAGCAACCTCAATTCCGGATAAAATTTTATAATCATTTTTATATTTTAAAGCAACCCCCAGCCTATCACCATCGGGATCATTAAGTATTATAACATCCGAATTATTTTTTTTTGCCAATTTTACTGCCAAATTAAACGAATTAATCTTTTGCGGATCCGGTGGCGAACAAGTTGCGAATGAAAAATCCGGATTTTTTTGCTGCTCAACAACGTGCACGTTTTTAAACAAACTTTTAAATAAATCCATCGCACAGCCGTTTAGCGGCGAATAAGTTATATCAATATTATTAATATTTTCAAAATTAATTTTAGATTTTATTTTTTTTATGTATTTTAATTTAATATTTTCATCAATAATCTTAATTTTTTGCGACTTTAAGCATTCTTCAAAACTAATTTTTTCTTCATCAAAAAAATCTAATTTGTTAAAAATATCCGAAATTTCACTGGTATCAACAGGTTGTGCTCCAAGCGAATTATAAACCTTATAACCATTGTATTCAGGAGGATTATGACTGGCAGTAATCATAATCCCACCTGAACACTCAAGATTTTTTATGGCAAACGAAAGCAGACCAATTGGTTGCGGTGTTTCAAAAAAATAGACGTCGACACCACCCGAAGCCAGAACTTCGGCAGAAATTTTGGCAAATTCGTATGAAAATTTTCGAGTATCATAAGATATTACAACCTTTGGTCGATCAAATTTATTTTTTAGATAAAGCGAAAACGCCTGCGAAATGCCTGCAACAGTTACAAAATTCATCCTATTGGTTCCCACACCAATCAAACCGCGCGCACCGGCGGTTCCAAAACTTAACTTTTTGTTGAACCTTTCGGCAATTTCATCGTCATCGAGCGAAATTTTTAAAAGTTCCGACTTCAAGTCATCGTTTTGTACTTTTTCGCACCAAAGTTTATAAACACTTTTTGCATCCATATTAATATCCAGATGTTAGCAATATTTACCAATCGAAACTTTTATACCAGGTCCCATTGTGCTCGACACCGTGCACGCCTTAACATATTGCCCTTTGGCAGCTTCGGGCTTGGATTTTACTATCGCGTCCATAAGTGCATTAAAATTTTCAGCCAATTTTTGCGCTCCAAACGAAGCCTTGCCAATTATGCAATGGATGATATTACTTTTGTCCAAACGATATTCGACCTTTCCAGCTTTTACATCTTTTATAGCCTTTGAAATATCCGCTGCAACGGTTCCAGATTTTGGATTCGGCATCAATCCTTTTGGCCCCAAAATTTTACCTAATCTACCAACCATAGCCATCATATCAGGGGTGGTTACCAATACATCAAAATCAAACCAATTTTCAGATTGAATTTTATTAATAAAATCAGTGCCACCAACAAAGTCAGCTCCGGCATTCTTTGCGGCGCTTTCACTTTCTCCTTTACAAATTGCCAAAACTTTTACTTTTTTACCTGTTCCATGCGGCAAAACAAGTGCTCCCCTCACCTGCTGATCAGCGTGTCTGGAATCCACACCTAAATTCACATGAATCTCAATCGTCTCATCAAACTTCGCCTTTGCGGTTTGAGTGCAGATTTCAAGCGCTTTTTCTGCGTCATAAAAAGTATCTTTATCGTAAAGTTTACAACTATCCGTGTATTTTTTCCCATTCATAACCTAATTTACTCCTTTAAAGTGGTATTAACGAATTTTATTTTTAAATTTATTCTTCCACGAGATTTTCGAAGACTTAAAAAACTTAAATTTTAATTTATTTATTTAAAAATTTCAAATATAATCGAAAATCTTTTAATTCCAGAATAATTTTTAAGCAACAACCTCAACGCCCATGCTCCTTGCGGTCCCTGCAATCATGCTGATTTCCGCATCGAGCGACGCGCCTGTTAAATCAGGGTGCTTAACTTCGGCAATTTTTTTGAGCTGCTCTTTGGTAATTTTTGCAACTTTAGTCTTATTTGGCTCCCCCGAACCCTTTTCAATTCCGCATTCTTTGCGAATCAAAACCGCAGCCGGCGGAGTTTTTGTAACAAAAGTAAAAGACTTATCGGTATAAATAGTGAGGACAACAGGAATTACCATATCACCTTGATTTTTAGTTCTTTCATTAAATTCTTTGGTAAAACCCATTATGTTTATGCCATGCGGACCGAGTGCCGAACCGACAGGCGGTGCGGGGGTTGCTTTTCCTGCAGGAATTTGTAATTTTACAATCGCTTTAATTTTTTTTTCTGCCATAAAAACATCTCCATACTTAATTTTAATTTATAGGAACAATATCTTCAAGTTTCAGCTCAACCATAGTTTCGCGCCCAAACATAGAAACCGAAACTTCTGCCGTTTGTTTGTTCAAATCTAAATTTTTAACAATTCCGGAAATCCCGGTAAAATTTTCATCAATAATCTGAACAGTATCGCCGAGCTTATAAGGCACAACAACTTCCGGCGGCATTTCGATGCCAAATTTTTTGGTATCTTCCTTGCTCAAAGGCGAAGGAGGATTCCCAACAAATCCCGAACAGCCTGTTATACCAGCTATTATGCGAAAGAGATCTTTGTTCGGAATTAACTTGGCAAAAATATAATTAGGATAAAGTCTTTTAGAAGTCAAATGTTTTTTTCCGTTTTTAATTTCCTCGACCTCTTTTTTAAGAACTTTAAGCTCCAAAACATAATCTTCCAGTCCATGATACTCCGAAACCGTTAAAATACTTGAAGACACTTTATCCTCGTAGTTTGGTCGGGTTTGAATCACGTACCATTTGGCATCAGCCGTGCTAGACATAAAAAACTCCTTTTTTACTTTGAAATAGACATAATAAGCCTAAATAATCTATCAAGCCCAACATCTATAACCCAAACAAAAGTTCCAACTAAAAATATCATAACCAAAGTAATCCAAGTATTTTTAAAGGTTTGTTTTGGTGTTGGCCAAACAACTTTTTTTACTTCTTTAAAAAAATCGCCTATAAAATCCAAGTAATTTCTTTTGCGTTCACCTTTTCCGGCCATAAAAATCACTTCCTTAAACTAAGATTCACTTTGTTTCTTTATGCAAAGTGTGCTTGTTGCAAAATCGGCAGTGTTTTTTCATTTCTAACCTGTCGGGATTATTCTTTTTATTTTTCATCGTATCATAATTCCGGCGTTTACATTCACTGCATGCAAGCGTAACTTTAACTCTCATAAATACTACCTCCAGACTATTTTTCCATTTTACTGCAAAGCAAAAATTTAGTCAACACCTAAAAGTTCAGGACATTGCTAAAATTGCATAAAAGCAACAAATTCATAAAAGATTATATCCATGTATGAATACAGTAATGACTTATATCGTTCCCTCCGGCGCTGCCGGAGGAAATATCTATCTTTTTTTAGCAATACCAAGTTCAGATTTTTTAAAACTTCCGAGAACATTCAAAATTTTTGCTTTTACTAAATCGCAAATAGCACTTCTAGCAGCGCCAAAATACCCTCTGGGATCGAATTTTTCAGGATTTTCAGCCATAAATTTTTTTATAGCCAAAGTAGTTGCCAATCTCAAATCAGAATCTATATTTATCTTACAAACCGACATTTTCGCAGCATGACAAAGCATTTCTTCTGGCACACCTTTGGCATTTTTGATCTTAACACCAAATTTTAAAAGCTTGTTTACTGTTTCGTGATTAACCGAAGAAGCGCCGTGCAAAACTATCGGAAAATCCGGTAAAATTTTTTCTATTTTTTCAAGTATATCAAATTTTAAGTCAGGAACAGTATCGGGCTCGAATTTATTTAATCCGTGACTTGTGCCAATGGCGATCGCCAAAGAATCTACTCCTGTTTTTTCAACAAATTCTCGGGCTTGCTCAGGGTCAGTAAAAAGCGAGTGCTCATACGGGCACTCAACATGGTCTTCAATCCCTTGCAAACGTCCAAGCTCGCCTTCTACGCTAACGTTTTTTCTTTTAGCATAATCAACAACTTTTTTAGTAAGTTCAATATTTTCATAAAACGGAAGCGACGAACCATCAATCATAACAGATGTAAATCCATTTTCGATGCACATTTTACAAAGTTCAAAAGAATTCCCGTGGTCAATATGAAGCGCGGCCTCAATTCCGGTTTCATCGACGGCAATTTTTACAAGATTTGCAAGATATTTAATTCCTGCATATTTTTGTGCGCCGGGCGAGACCTGAAATATCACCGGCGACTGCGTTTCTTTGCAGGCCAAGGCAATACCCTGAACTGATTCCATATTGCAAACATTAAAGGCGCCTATTGCATAATGCCCCATATATGCTTTTTTAAACATAGATTTTGTATTTATCAGCGGCATAAAAATCTCCTCAATTTAAATTCTGATTTTCATTATAAATCAAATTATATAAAAACGCAAAGCGCTGCAATAGACTGTTTTTTTCGAATTAAAGTCCTCTCCGGCGGCGCTGGAGCAAATATCTAAATAAACCAAATTAAATAAAAACGCAAAGCACTGCAATAGACTAAAGTTCTCTCCGGCGCCGCCGGAGAGAACACTTCTATTTTAATTTTCAAGTTTTGAAAGGAATCTATTTTTTATTTTTTAAATGAATTTACAAACACTTTACTCCACTTGGAATTTTAACCTTGTTTTCTTCGCATAGCTTTTTAAAATTTTCTTGCCCTTTTTTTACGCCTTCGATTAGCATTTCGATATCACAAGCATAAAAAATTTTAGGATTATCAAGAATAACAGGTAAAAAACCATTATCTATCAACAGCTTATTTAACAGCCAGCATGTGTTAGTTCTTGTGTTGCCGTCACAAAATGTATGAGTTTGTATTAATGCCTGACAAACCCTTACTATTAACTCAATTATTTTTTCATCCTTTGTGCCTTTCTTGGTTCCAACAAGGATTTTCCAATTTTCCGGCCTATTGTGGCTTTGAAAAAAATACGGATATGCATTTTCAAGAATTTTTTGAGATACCTTTAAATTTTCGGAGATATCATTTATATATACCAAAAGAAACTAACGCCCCTAATAAAGGAAGCCCAGCAAACAAAGCCACTTTTTTCCAAACAGGCCATTTATTGTTTAAATTTTTAGTTTTATTATTATATACCTTTTTTATATTTAAAGCTGCAAAAGTACTTGGATTAATTTTAGATATTCCACAGGTTGCGAGTAATGTTAAAGCTAAAATTTTTTTATTTATCTTATTCATAATCAATTTCCTCCAAAATAATTTTAAATTTATTTTACAGACAAAAGTAATTGCACTAATAGATTATTTTATCAAACAATAAAATAAAAGTCAATACTACAGTGCTTTCATTTGAAAAAGGTAATACGTTGCCTTGAAGAATTTAGTTTTTCTCCGAACATCGTCCGGAAAGAGTACCTTGACTATCTGTTAGGTCGCTCGGGTACGACTTCCTATTTTCTTTTTTCATAATTCCTATTTTATCATTTTTATCTCATTTTGTGAATACGGGTTCTAAATATGTTTGATAACTCTCTTCTGTTATTTTGATATCGTGATTCTTTTGGTTCTCTGCACTTTAGCAATGCCCCCACAGAAAAATCTGGTATATATTTTTATAATTTGGTATAATGTATACTTTAGTGAGTAATCATCACTTTAAAAGGGGGGGAGTTTATGTATTATTTATACAAACGAGACAACAAAGGTTTCATTCTGTCAATAATAAGCATTATTTTGACAATTATATCTATAATTCTTGCAATAATTTTTCTTGTTGAAAGAAAAAAGAAACAGGAAGAAAAAGAACTAGATGATTATCTTGAAAATTCAATTCAGTAGTAAATATTTTTTTATCTCTCCGGCGGCGCCGGAGAAAATATTTATCTTTTTTAGCAACGCCTGATCATATGTATTTATTTACAGCGTAAAATTATGTATAATGAGAATGTCAACTAATATTTATCGGAGAAAATATGAATTACTTAAGTGCCGGCGCAAAAGAGCTAAAAAATGAGCTCGAAATTTTAAAAAAAGAATATCTTGACTTCAAAAATAAGAATTTATCACTGAATATGGCTCGCGGTAAGCCTTCGAAAAAACAGCTTGATTTATCAAAAGATATGCTGAAAAATATCGACGATGATTTTGAATTTTCAGGTGTAGATATACGGAACTATGGTCTTTTAGAAGGCCTCCCTGAAGCTCGAAAATTAATGGCCGGTTTAATGGGCTGCCAGCCGGAAGAAACTATCGTTGGTGGGAATTCAAGTTTATCTTTAATGCATGACGTTATAACTAATTTTTTCATAAAAGGCGCAAACGGCTGCAAACCTTGGAGCGCTCAAAAAATAAAATTTTTATGTCCTTGCCCGGGTTATGACCGTCATTTTCAGCTTTGCGAATTTTTCGGGATAGATATGATACCGATAAAATTAAATCACAACGGTCCTGACATGGAAAAAATTAAAGAATTAACAGCAAATGATGATTCGATAAAAGCTATTTGGTGCGTGCCAAAATATGCAAATCCTGAGGGAATTGTTTATTCTGATGAAGTTATTAAAAAACTCGCAAATTTAAAGCCAAAAGCCAAAGATTTTAAAATTTTGTGGGATAATGCTTACAGCGTTCATGACTTGTATGACGAAATAAAAATTGCCAATATTTTTGAAGAATGTAAAAAAGCCGGAAATCAAAATATGCCAATTGCGTTTTGTTCGACTTCGAAAATAACTTTTGCTGCCGGAGGGATTTCGGCCATTGGGTGTTTAGGGCAAAATTTTATTGATATGAAAAATTATTTTTCGCGCAAAATAGTCTGTTTTGACAAAATAAATCAGGCAAGACATGTAAAATTTTTAAAAAATTTAGAAAATATAAAATTACACATGAAAAAGCATGCTGAAATTTTAAGGCCAAAATTCGAGTTTATACTTAAAAAATTTAAAGAAAATTTTGAAAATAATAAAATACTTAGCTGGTCAAACCCCAAAGGCGGTTATTTTGTAAGCGTTTATACTCATGGCAGTGCGAAAAGAGTTGAAGCTCTTTGCAATGAGGCAGGGCTCGTGATTACTCCCGCTGGCGCCGCTTACCCTTATGGAAAAGACCCGGATGATTCTAATATACGAATTGCGCCGTCGTTTCCGACGCTTTCTGAAATTGAAGACGCTATTAATTTATTTTGCCTGTGTGTGAAAATTTCTTCGATTGAAAAAATTTTAGAGAATTCAAATTGATATTTAAAAGATTAAAAGGTTTTTTAATTTGTTTTTTGGTTTTGGCAGTTTCGTTAGTATCATTTTTTGTTTTTAAATATTTAAAAGATAAAAAAAATACAAAAAAATTTAAAAGTATTCGAATAACATTCCAAGAAGGTTTGAATATTCACGAAGCCGCTTCGCTTTTAGAAGAAAACGGGATTGTAAAAAAATCGGATTTTTTTGAAGCTTGTGATAACCAAGAATTAAAAAACGAATTTAAATTTTTAAAAAATGAATCAAAAGATAAATATTTCGCTCTGGAAGGCTATTTATTTCCTGATACTTATGATTTTCTAAAAAATGAAGAGCCGCTTTCCATAATAAAAAAGTTTTTAAAAAATTTTGAGTTAAAAACCAAAAGTTTAAAATTCCCCAAAAATTTTTCTCTTGAACAAATTTTAACAATCGCGTCATTTTTAGAAGCCGAGAGCAACCCAAATGACGGCGCAAAAGTTTCTTCGGTGATACACAACCGTTTGAACACTTTAAAATTTGATGGTAAAAACAATTTTGGTGAACATGGTTTTAATTTTCTTCAGCTTGATTCCACCATGTATTATCCTTATAGAACAAAAGAAGAAGCGCCGTATAATTTTAAAAGTATTTATAATACTTATGAAATAAAAGGACTTCCCCCGGGACCAATTTGCTCGCCGGGGCTCAAGTTTATAAACGACGCGATTAATCCGGAAAGAACCGATTATTATTATTTTTGCAACGATAAAGAAGGTAAAACTTATTTTGCAAAAGATTATCAGACTCACTGTAAAAATTTAAGACTTGCGGGGTTGAGATAACAACTGTTTCAAGACGATACTGGAGCAGCTTCATCTTCCACTTTTTGTAATTGTAAATCATGGGATTCAAAAATCAAGCCTAATCCATTATGCTTAAGTTCGAATTTTTTATCACTCAAAACTTTTATTTCAAATGAACCAATTATAAACCCATTTTTATCATCTACCCACTCATATTTATTTTTTGGTTTTCCACTTCCACCTATGACTGGACGATTTATTTGTTTTTTTGAATTTGTAATACCTAAGGCATACATTCCAATGTATGTTTTGAAGTTTTCTAATACTAACAAATAGCCTCTCGAAAACGCCAACTTTTTTGCAACTTCATCAAAAGTATCAGACGTTCCTGCCACAATGTATTTCGTTAATTCTTCTATAGGATTATTTAAAAAAATAGCAATTTTACTAATATTATCATCAAAATTTTTGGCATTTTGTAAAAATATTTGTCGATTCTTTACTGCTTTTTCTTGTCTTTCTCGTTCTTTGTTCGCTGCTTCTTCTTGTCTTTCCAGCTCTTCTCTCGCTTCTTTTTCTTGTCTTTCTCGTTCTTTTCTCTCTTCTTCTTCT
>JAFSLT010000054.1 GCA_017448285.1 Clostridia bacterium | reverse complement strand
TGCTTTTTGTTTGCGAATTTTGATAATTTCATCCACTATTTTTTGCGGTTTTTTTATTTCTCCATACTTTTTAAAAATATCAACTAATTGTTGTTTCGTGTAGGTATTAATAATTGTCTTTGCAGTAAGTTTATTTTTTTGACTCATGCGCATATCTAATGGGCCATCGATCTTATAGCTAAAACCACGGTTTTGGTTTATAAGTTGATAATTACTCACACCTAAATCAAAAATAATACCATTAACTTTTTCTTTTATCTCATAGTCGATGTAAGTAAAATTTTCATTAAAAATTTTCACATTTTTATTTTTTTTAAATTTTTTTAGTAAAAAATTGTATGCATCATAATCTTGCTCGAAGCAAATGAGATTTCCGTTTTTTAATTTATCAACAATTGCTTGACTATGACCACCAAAACCTGCGGTGCAATCAATATAAGTCCCATTAGCAACAATATGTAAATTGCTAATAATTTCGTTTAAAAGGACGGGTGTATGGTAATTATTTAACATTTTCATCATCAATCTTTTCGGCAATTTTTTCAAACTCTTTATTTGCCGTGCGGCAAAAATCTTCGTATGTCTTTATATCTCAAATTTCAATTTTATTTCCCATTCCGATAACCATGACATCTTTTTTAATCGAAGCTATTTCCTTTAGATTTGTTGGAAGTAAAATTCTTTTTGTTTTGTCGATTTCAACTTCATTGCTATTAGCAAGAATTTGTCGGGCCAAGATACGAGTATTTTTTTTGTTTTGCGAGTATGAAAGAATTTGACTAACTCTTTCATTAAAGTCACAACTAGTTCACAATTCCAAACACCCCTCAAAACCTTTTGTGATCATTGCCTTATTTTTTGTAAATTTTGTGAGGAATTTTGCCGGTAAAGTGAGACGATTTTTTGCATCAACACTATGTTTAAATGAACCTAAAAAATATGTTTCCACTTTCTCCCACTTTCTCCCACTTTTTTACACATTATATATAAAATAAGAAAAATAAGTAATTTTTTCTTCAAAATTACCTATTTTTATAAATCAAATTTCACAATTTAATTAGTGAACATTTTCTTCAAAATTTTTAACAACAAAATTGTATAAAACCAAACAAAAAGGATTTATAGGATATTTTTTATATTCAATTGTTCCGGCAATATCAATATGTGTAAAATTTGGACAATAACTAAATTCTTTTAAGAAAGCAGCCGCAAAAGAACTATCACTATGACTAATTTTAGAAATGTTGGCACAATCGGCAAAATTCGAAGATTGCTTAACCATTGTTGTGTGTGCTGGTAACAAAGGGATATTGGCACAATATTCACCTGCATCAATAAAAGATAATTTAATTTTATTCGCATCCATTTCTGTGGTTGATCAGTAAGGTGTATTAATATCACCAAAATATCGTGCTGACAATCCAGTTAATGTTGAGATCGAAACCAATTTTGATAATTTATAGTTTTTTGAAAGATAGGCAATAGCATCAGCTAAAATTAACCTTCCTTCGGCATCAGTATTTAGAATTTCAACATTTTTTTTGTTATATGCTTGATAAATGTCATGAACGATATAGCTATTTTGGTTGATTAAATTTTTTACTAAAGGAATAGCACAAACAACATTAACTTTCTTGTTATTTTTTGCCAAACTAAAGATTGTTCCAACGACAGCAGCTGCTCCTGTCATATCTTGATTCATTCCAATTAAATATGGACTAGGTTTTAAACAATATCCCCCTGCATCAAAAACAACACCTTTACCAACTAGACCAACATTTTCATTACTTTTTGGATTATTTTTATATTCCACAAGAAGAAGTTTTGCTTCTTCATTACTTCCTTTATTTACGGCAAGGATTAAGTTTAATCCTTTTTTTGCCATTTTATTTTTTCCTAATATTTTAATTTTTAAATTTTTATTAATTTTTTGTAGTTTTTGGTTTGTTAAATGCACGAATTCTATAATATTAACAACATTTGATGGAGCAACTTGAAGATATTTTGCAAATTTTGTTCCACAAGCCAAAGTGTAAGCTTCATCAACAAGAGGTTTATATGTAGGAGAAAAAATAATATTGCTTTCATAATTAGTAGCATTCGTTTTGAATGAAAGAATTTTTTCATTGAAAAGAACCGCTTTATTTAAAATAATGTTACAAATGTTTTTTGCATATTTTGGGGGACAATACTTTAAGAAAGTATTTAAATCAATTGTAAGATTTTTTTCTTTGTATGTAAAAAACAAAGCTGATATTTTTCATGTGAAAAGGCACAAGTCAAATTTCTTGTCATTTGGACAAAGTAAAAATTCAATTTCATTTTTGTTTATTTTATATGAGAATTGTTCATTTTTAGTGGATGTTGCATCAACCGTAAATTTATTAACAGCCTTAAGCAATAGTTGTTTTTCATTACTTTTTTGATTGAATTTCATTTTTCGTTCTTTCCCTTAGTATTTTCTGATATTTAAGATTAAGATATTTTCGTTTAGATTTTTGTTTAATTTTAAAAATTTTTTCTTTGATCTTTTTCTTATAACCAGGTTTAATTTTTAAGTTTTTATTATTATAGATTTTTTTTATTTCTTGTCGTTGCTTATCGGTCAAGGGAAAGTGATGTTTAAAATTATTCTCATCTTTTATTTTCTTTATTTTTTTTTGTTCTAACAATCAATAATTTCATTTAACATGTTTATTTAGTTTGGCGATTTTTTGTTTATTTTCTGGGCAATAAATGACAAAACTACGACCAAAATTTTTATTTCGAGCGCTTCTTCCACACCGATGCAAATATCATAAATTTTCTTGCGGTAAATCGTACGAAATGACATCACTCACATTTGGAAAATCTATTCCGCGTGCCATTAGGTCTGAGCAAACGAGGTAG
>JAFSLT010000053.1 GCA_017448285.1 Clostridia bacterium | reverse complement strand
TTATACCCGATTGGAGATGATAACCATGAGTGAAAATAAAGAAAACAAAAAAAATAAAAATTTAAATGAAAAAGAAATTGAGAAAGTTTCAGGCGGGCAAAAAATAGACCCGAAATCTTATGAGAATCACCAGAAATTGCTGGCATATTGGAAAGAAATAAAAAGCAAAGAGAAAACATCGAGCCCTACTGAACCCAAAAATTTACAACCTTTTCCTGATGAAGATAAAAATTAAAATTCCTAAAAAATTTTATTCGATTGGAGATGATAAATATGAGTAAAAACAAAAAAGATAAAAATTTAAACGAAAAAGAAATTGAAAAAGTTTCGGGAGGAAAAAAAGCTGGTGGCTGCTTATTAGACCCTACGTTTTGTCCTCAGTTGTTATATGGTGGACCGCAACTTAGCTCTGTAGAAATTAAGTCTTTGATTGAATCTTTGAAAAAAATACGACAAGAAAAGAAAACCTCAAATTCTAATGAAGTTAAAAATTTACAGCCTTTTTCCGATGAAGATAAAAATTAATAAAAAATTTTATGCAATTGGAGATGATAACCATATAAACATGAAAGTTTTCTCTCCGGTGCCGCCGGAGAGGGTACCTTTTTTCAATTGTAACTATATCTTTCAAACAACCCTACGAAATCAGCAAGTATTTTTCTTATTTCGTCACTCTTATTTTTCTGGCTTGCATCATATAATAATTTCATATTTTTTTGAAAAAATTCTGTATTAAATTCAACTGGTTTTTCAACGTAAATTTTATTATTTTCGGTTTTTTTGCAATTTTCGTCCGAAATTAAAAGTTCTTCGAATAATTTTTCCCCCGGGCGAATGCCTATAAATTCTATTTTTATTTCTTCATTGGGAATAAAGCCTGAAAGTCTGATTAAATTTTCGGCTAAATCTCTTATTTTAACAGGTTCACCCATATCTAGAACAAAAATTTCGCCGCCTTTGGCAAGTGCCCCTGCAGTCATTACAAGTGACACAGCTTCCGGAATAGTCATGAAATACCTTATTATATCAGGGTGAGTAACCGTTACCGGACCGCCGTTTTTGATTTGCTCTTTAAAAAGCGGTATTACAGAGCCGTTGGAGCCCAAAACATTGCCGAATCTTACTGCTACAAATTCTGTAAATTTACTGGATATTGCCATAAATTGGATTATAAGCTCACAAACGCGTTTAGAAGCTCCCATAACACTCGTGGGATTAACAGCTTTGTCGGTCGAGATAAGAACAAATTTTTTAACTTTATACTTTTGAGCCGCAACTGCAACGTTTAAAGTGCCAAAGACGTTATTTTTTATAGCTTCTTCGGGGTTGGCTTCCATCAAGGGAACATGTTTGTGCGCCGCCGCGTGAAAAACGACATCTATATTTTTTTCTTTAAAAATTAAATCCATTTTATCTTTATCGCGAATGCTTGCTATTTCAACTTCGAGCTTAATTTTTGAATTTTTATGTTTCATTTTAAGTTCTTGCTGAATGTCATACGCACCGTTTTCGCAAATATCCAAAATTATTAATTTGTTAGGGTTCAAATTATAAATTTGCCGGCAAAGTTCCGAGCCTATCGAGCCGCCGCCGCCGGTGACCAAAATATTTTTGTTTATTATATAGTCGCCGTATTGTTTAGCGTCAAAAATTACAGGTTCGCGCCCGAGCAAATCTTCAATTTCGACGTTTCTTATCGACGGAACTATCGAAGGCTCTGAAAAAAAAGTTTCATATATCTTTGGAATAACGCGAACTTCGAGGTTTGTTCTTGCGCAGATATCTAAAATCCGCCTTTTATCAGAATTTGATATATTTATAATAGAAAACAAAATAACTTCAATATTTTCTTTTTCACAAATCTCAGGAATCTGATAAGTCGAGCCATAAACTTTAGTGCCCAAAATACTCCTGTTTATTTTTGCTCTGTCGTCGTCTGCAATGCAAATCGGCAGATATTCGCTGTCGTTTTTTTTGTAAATTTCTTTTAAAACCATAGCCGAAGCTTCGCCGGCTCCGACTATTAATAACCTTTTTCTTTTAAAATTATAATTAAATTTTTTATCTAAAACTATATTAATTCTGTAAATTATCCGCGATAAACAAACAGAAAATTCAGAAATAAGAAGAAAAATAATATAAGTTCTTATTCCTAAATTCATATTAAAAAAAACTGAAGTTATACAAAACACAAAATTTGAACAAAAGTCAGCAAAACAAATATAAAAAAAATCTTCTACATCAGCATAACGCCAAATTTTATTGTATAATTTAAAACATATAAATATAACAGAAAAACAAATGTTTAATAATATAAGGCATTTTAAAAATAAATTTTCAAACCCCAAAAGCGAAAAACTATTTTTGTTTATCCCAAAAGTAAGATAAAACGATAAGTTCCAAATTATTAAATCAAAAATAAATACAAAAATCTTTTTGAATTTTTTTATATTTAAGTACAAATTGTTCAAATTAAATCCTTAATTATTCACTTTTTATGAGTTTCTTTGCACAAAAATCACACGCAAAGCATGCAAGAACTCCCATCATACCATAAATAACTATAATAGCTAATGACGATAAATTGCTCGGAGCAAATCCTACTCCAACGCCGGAAAAAGTGAACGAAAGTCCTAAAAACATTGCAGGGATTGAGTTTAAGAATTTATTTGTGTAGTTTCCATACATTGCAATCAGCATGTTAAATACGAATCCAACTGCAAGAAAGCCAATTGGCAGAACAGGTGACTGCAGTTTTGTAAAAGCTTCAAAATTATTGGCAAGCCAGACCATTCCGTTGGCGGCAAAATAGCCGATTATGTATCCGATTATTGCTTTTAATCTTTCGTTTTTGGGCTGCCCAGAAAATAAGGTCCAGCTTATAAATGTAATCCACATGAACGATGTCCCTTTAAAAAAACACGGCGCAATAAAACAGTCTGCAGCACTCATCACCGTTACAATTGTTGCAACCGCAAGACCATAAGCTAGCATTTTCGGTTTTTTTGTTTTACTTTCCTGTGCTTGAACCGGTAAATCCTGAGTTTTTGATTCTACGCTTGCTACTTCGGCTGAATTTGCATTGTTTTCCATATGTAACTCCTTATATTTTTTTTATTATTTCTGCTAAAAAACAGAAACTTTGATAATTATAATTTAAAAATTTTAAAAAATCAAGTGTTTTTTATTTTATCATCAAAATTCGGGGGAAAATATCATTTTCAGATGTAAAACAAAATGTATCTTAGATCTAAATTTTAAACTGTATTAAATACACGGTCACCGGCATCGCCGAGCCCGGGCAATATGTATCCTTTGGAATTTAACTCGCGGTCTAAACTTGCTGCGTAAATTTTTACATCGGGGTGATTTTTATAAAGTTTTTGAACTCCTTCGGGGGCAGCAATTAGGCATAAAAATCTTATATCTTTTGCGCCTTCTTTTTTAATTTCAGCGATTGCATCGCAAGCAGAGCCTCCGGTTGCGAGCATAGGGTCCATTACAAAAACAACGCTTTCGTGCATATTTTTTGGTAGTTTACAATAATATTTTACCGGCTCCAAAGTTTCTTCGTTTCTAAACATTCCGATGTGACCCACACTCGCTTCAGGAATGCACCTCAAAGCGCCCGAGAGCATACCGAGTCCTGCCCTTAAAATTGACACAAAAGCAACCGGCGGGAATCGCACGCCATCGGTTTCTTCCAGAGGAGTTTCAAGTTTATATGGTATCATTTTAACATCTTTGCAAGCTTCATAGCATAAAAAAGCCGAAAGTTCTGTGGCAAGTTTCCTAAAATTATCACACGTACAGCCTTTGTCTCTTAATAACGAAACTTTATTTTTCACCAAGGGATTATCTAATAAACAAAAATTAGGAACGTTCATTTATATTCTCCTTTATTTTTTCTAAATTTAAAATTTTATTCACACGATTTTCATGTCGCCCGCCATCAAAATCTGTGTTTAAAAAAATATCGATCATACTCAAAACCTGTTCAGAATTTGAAACTTTTTGACCAAAACAAATAATATTTGCATTGTTATGTCTTCTTGCAAATTCTGCATGAAAATTATTCACACACAGCGCCGCACGAATTCCCGCAATTTTATTGGCGGCAATAGACATGCCAATCCCGGAGCTACAACATAAAATTCCGCAATTTTTTTTATTTTCGGCAACTTTTTTGGCTACAAAAATCGCGTAATCGACGTAATCCACACTCTCTTTGCTAAAAGTTCCAAAATCTTTAAAATTAATTCTTTTAGAATTAAGATAATTTTTGATTATTTCTTTTAAATCAAAGCCGCCATGGTCTGCTCCCAAGCAAACAAGTTCAAACGGCAAGTTATATACCTCCCCACATTTTTTCTGCCCTGGAACCCTTTATATAATTAGCACCAAGCTCTTTATTCAAATAGTTACCGCTTGAATACTCATCATATGCAGCTTGCCCTATGTAATCCGAATCAACATCTATGTCATAAAATTTATATGCATTACATGCATTGGGGCAAACTAATGTAGCTACATTATAGCATACTTTGGCCATATTTCCAACAAAAATTATCCTTTTTTTTTCATTTTTTACTTTCTCTTTTATTTCAGATATCTCTACAAAAGAATCAATTTTGTTTGTGGAGATTTTTTTACCATTTTCTCCGTTATTTACATAAGAATTAAAATAAATCTCATCTTTGTTTGCACATATGCAAGAATAAATTATCTCATCTTTTAAGCACATAAAGGGGTAAGCGAGCGCAAAAAGTGATGAAATCCCTACGTATGGTTTATTTAAAATAAAAGCCATACCTTTTACAAAAGAAAGCCCGACTCTTATCCCGGTAAAAGACCCCGGACCGCTGCAAGCTGCGAATAAATCAACATTTTCAGATTTGATTCCTGCATCATTCATAGCACTTTTAGTGCAGGATAATATTTTTTCGCTGTGAAAATCTTTGCCGTTTATGTATTTTTTACTTATAGTTTTTTTGTTTTCCAGAACAGAAATCGATAAAGAACTGCTCGAAGTATTAATTGCTGCAATTATCATAACTCTCACAATATTTTTTAAAAATTAGATTCCCGCAAAAAAAGCTGAAATTTTTTCATTTCAGCTGTTGACATTCAATTTTAAGGGTGATATAAAATTAATGCAAGTGCTCGAGTTTTAAGAAGCGCATTTTGCCCAAGTAGCTTATCTAGCAGAGCGTTGTTTTTTTCACAGAGGTGTCGGTGCAAGTCCGTCCTTGGGGGATTTTAGAGTAAAGTGAGGTTTTTTGTATGTCTACGTATGAAGATAAAACTCTTGTTTGCAAAGATTGTGGTAAGGAATTTGTGTTTACTGCCGGTGAGCAGGAATTTTATGCAGAGAAGGGATTTGAAAATGAACCCCAAAGGTGCCCCGGATGTCGTGCCGCACGCAAAGCCAGCCGCAACAATGGGCCACGTGAGTTCCACACCGCTGTTTGTGCAGCTTGTGGCGGCGAAGCTAAGGTTCCGTTTGCACCGCGCGAAGATCGCCCAGTATACTGCAGCGAGTGCTTTGCAAAAATGAGAGAACAATAAAAGATTTATTCTTAATCCCCGGTTATTCCGGGGGTTTTTTATAAAAAATATATTTTTTTCGAAAATGTTTAACTTTTTTTTGAAACTGTGGTTATCCCAAAAAACATATGATACAATAAAAATATGGTATGCAGCATAGATTTTAGAAAAATAATATTGAAATATGTGGACAAAGGAAACACCTTAAGAAAAGCAAGAGAAATCTTTAGAGTAAGTCTTAGGGCCTGTTAACACGAAGTAGAAAATCAAAAATGAAAGCGAAGTAAATGAAGAAAAGGAAAATAGAATCGAGTTTGTCATAGCGAGTAAAAATACGTCTAAAACGCTTAATTTTTCGAAAAAGACGTTCGAATTTGTTGCGCGATTTATACAAAACTTTGGTCATGTACTAAAGTAGTTTAGAAGAGAATTCAAGAAGATTAATTAACAAACTGAGTAAAATTTTGTGCATTTCAAGCGATTTTGAATAACAAATGGTCTTACGTGCCAAACGTTTCAAACGAGTTCTAAAAGT
>JAFSLT010000052.1 GCA_017448285.1 Clostridia bacterium | reverse complement strand
TTCGAGCGACGTTGCAACAAATCGAATAACCGATTTTTATCACGCAATTGCTGTATAAAACAGTGAAAATAAAAATTTTAAGACCCAAAACTCCAAAAAAGAGGATAATAAAGATAATATTGTGGTTTCTAAAAAAGCCATTCCTGATAAAAGCGAAAATAGTAAATTGGATTCTAAATCTATAATTAAAGATATAATAAAATTAAAAGAAAAAACTAAAAAGGACGTTAAATCTGATAAAAAATCTAATCAGCAAAGTAAAAAAATTGCGAATATCATCCGAACACACAAACAAGAGCAAAAAGCGAGCAGTGCTCAACATGACCTTAAAAATTACGAATGCACCGATATTTTAAACGGAGATGCAACATTTTATACCGCAAGTCCTGGTAAAAGAATGTCAAATGGTGAAATTCCAATTGCGGGAGTACACTGCGCGATGCATCCTAGATTCAAAGGCTCACTGGCAAAAGTAACATTCCCTAATAATAAAACCGTTTGGTTAAAAGTGGGAGATACAGGCGGCGCCTTAATAAATGGTAGCGCAGTCGTCGATATATTCTGTAGTAGTAGAGAAGAATGTTTAAAAAAAGGAAGGCAAAAAGTTAAAGTTGAAGTTTTTAAAAAGAAAGCATAGCACATTCTCCCCGGCATCGCCGGGGAGAATGCTTAAGTATTCAGTTTTGCTACGGTTTTGTGAATTATTTTTTTATTTATAAGTAGCAAGAAAAAATAAAATACTTTTTCTGGACTTATCATTAGTCATAAATCAATAATTTTTCACAAATTTTACACTAATTGCAGTAATATCATCGTCAGAATTAACCCTAAATTTTTGTGCCATTCTAATAATTATATCCACTAAATCTACTTCGTTAAATTTATCGCCAACTATATCCCCAACCCAATCTTCGCCCGTATCTGTTACGCCGTCCGAAAACATCATAATTAAATCATTATCTTTAAAACTTAAAGGAATTTTATTCACTTTAACTTCGGGTAAAATTCCGATTGGTGGTAAGTCTGATGGAATTTTAATTACATTTTTTTCAGTTTTTATAAACGAACTTGCCGCCCCGAATTTTAACACAACTGCTTTACCGGTAAATAAATTTACTTTTAAGATATCAAGAGTGGCTAACGATTCTTCTGAGGATTTTTCCATTAAAATCGAATTAGCGATAAAAACCGCAGTTTCTACTTCCACACCGCTCCTGAGCATGTTGCAAACCACTTGCGTGACTATATTCCCAGAGATAGAGGCCATATTGCCTTTTCCCATGCCGTCGCTTAAAATAACGTAAAAATTGCCAAGACCATCATAAAAAGTTTTATAACTATCGCCGCAGTTAGTTTCGCCTACGGCGATGTGTTGCTTTGCCTGAACAATAACTCTGAATGCAGTTTTTTCACAAAATTTCATTATAGTTTTATTTTGATTGTAAAAAATTTCAGGCTTCATAAATGCACGATTACAAATGTAGTGCATTTCTTCTCTTAAACTATCCATATTCTTGGGAACATTAAATTTATCAAACTCGATTTGAATTAAAAATTTGCCTAAATTGTTTGTTATTAAACTTATTTTAGAATTAGCTTTGAATTCACTTTTTATCATATTTTTTATTTTAATCGATAAATCTTCATCAACTTTAGAATTTAAATTTATTGATTTTATGATTGAATTATAAATTTGCGATATATTTTTAAGATAAAATCTTACAAGAGTTTTGGAATCGCTTTTATATTTTTCATCGAGCTCGTTTGCAACTTTTTCAAAAGTATCTTTGGCACTATCAAAAGAATTGCCCATCAGGGATATATTTTGCACAGCAAGCGATTTTAAATTTTCAGAAGTCGCATTATTTTTTAAACCCAAGTTTTTAAAATTTAATTTATTAGAAATTATCAAAAAAATTATTCCGCCAATTAATTCTTCGATTACTTCAGGAATTAAAATTTTGGTGCCAAACTGAAAGTGTAGTAAAATATTTGAAAATATGTAAGAAAAAACCATAAAAATTTTGCCTAATTTCGAAAATCCTCCGGCAATCATGCCGCTAATCGGCGAAGAAATTATCTGAAAAGAGTTATCAGTTTTGCATATTATGTAAAATATTCCTCGTATTATTCCTGCCAAACTGCCGCCAAAAAGTTTGAATATGTAAGAAGAAGTAAGAACGAAAGTAACCATCAAAATATTTATTATATTTACCGAAAAAAAACTGAAATTGGTAAGTGGTACTGTTATGACTAAAATTGCAAAAATAGGAAGTATGTATTCGGATTTAATTTTATATTTATAAGTCCCAAGAGATTTAAAACCGATGTTTAAAATATAAGCGGCGCCTGAGGCAACCATAGATTCAAGAAAACAACGAGCACAAGAATAAAAATTTAATCCATAAACAAGATTAAAAGCTATCCCTGTAACAAAAATAGGAATAAAAGTTAAAAATATTATATATTTGGGATTATTGTTAATTTTTTTTAAATCATGAAAAGTCCATCTGATAGCACAAATGGATACCAAAGTTGAAATGTATCTTATGCTTACAGCAGTATTCACAGAACTAAAATAACCAATCGAAGTGCCGATAACCGCCGATAATAAACTAAATCCTCCCGAAGCTGCCGAAACAAACGAAACCCCAAGCGGAAAATTTCCCATTATAGCCATCCTGGCAGATAAAAATCCTATAATCAACAAAATTATGTTCAAAACGACCTTTTGAACTATGTATAAATCGCGATTTGAAAAATGCACCAAATTGTGTTTATCCACAATAAATCCCTCCAAAAAAGTATAGTATTGTACTTATATCACAATTTTTTCTACTAGTCTGTCGAATCAAGCTGTAGATTTATAGAATTTTTTGATGAAAATTGTACTTTTTTTGGGAATAATACATAATTCAATATATTGCACAAAAATATAGTTTAAAAAATTCTATTTTTTGCAAAACGAATAAAATTCTTCGTTTTATTTCTGGAAAAATTTGAAAATCCGTTGCAAAATAATAATCAGAGATTATATTCGGTAATACCGGAAAAAATATCATGTTCTCACAAAAATATGGTTGCAAAATAATAAGCAAAGATCCTCTCCGGCGGCGCCTGAGAGAGGTTTTTATCAATAACATGAAAAAAATTATAATTTTTGATATTATTAAACAAGGCGGTGAGTAAAATGATTTCAAACCACGAGGAAATATCTGATTGTGCAGGAAAAATAATCTCTCCGGCGGCGCCGGAGAGAATTCTTTGGACAAGGCGGTGAATAGAATGATTCCAAAGCGCGAGCAAATACCTGATTGTGAAGAAAATAAACTAGTAAAAAAATATTACGATTACATAATTTTGAAAAAAAAATCACTTATTTTAAAAAGAATTTTCGATATTTTAGTTTCTATTTTATTAATTATTATTTTATTATTACCCATGATTATTATAAGTTTTGCAATAAAAATTAATTCTAAAGGCCGTGTTTTTTACAAACAAAAACGTGTGACTCAATATGGAAAAGAATTTTTTATATTAAAATTTAGAACTATGTATGAAAATTCTGAAAAGCAAGGGCTTTTAACTAGCAATAATGACCCAAGAATAACTAAAATCGGCAAAATACTTAGAAAATTCAGGTTCGATGAATTCCCGCAGCTTATCAATATTTTAATCGGCGATATGACTTTTGTGGGAGCACGACCGGAAGTTCCGAAATACGTTGAAAAATATACGAGCGAAATGTTAGCAACGCTGCTTTTGCCTGCAGGGCTGACTTCGATTTCAAGTATAAATTTTCGAAATGAATCAGAATATTTGGAAAATTCTTCGGATTCTGATAAAATATATTTAGAAAAAATTCTCCCGGAAAAAATGAAGTATAATCTTGAATATTTGCGTAATTTCAGCTTTTTTCTGGATATAAAAATCATGTTTTTAACTTTTTTAAAAGTATTTGGTATTTTGAGGTAATTTATGAAAAAAATATTATTTTCTCCACCGGATATAACTCAAAAAGAAATTGCCGCCGTAACCGAAGTATTAAAATCCGGCTGGATAACAACGGGACCTAAAACACGAGAATTCGAAAAAAAAATTTCGGATTTTTGCCATACAAAAAAAACAATATGTATGAATTCTGCAACCGCCTGCATGGAGTCCGCCCTCAGGCTTTTAGAAATCGAAGCGGGCGACGAAGTTATTGTTACGCCTTACACATACACAGCTTCGTGTTCGGTCATATGCCACGTGGGCGCCAAGCCTGTTATGGTGGATTTGGGCGAAAATTCGTTCGAAATGAATTATGAAAAAGTTTTAGACGCAATAAATGAAAAAACTAAAGCAATAATTCCGGTTGATTTAGGCGGAATTTTGTGCGATTATGATAAAATTTTTGAAATTGTCAATTTAAAAAAGAATATTTTTAAACCAAAAAATAAATTGCAAGAAAAAATCGGACGGGTTTGCGTGATCGCAGATTCTGCGCACAGTTTTGGAGCGAAATATAAAAATAAAATCAGCGGCGAGATTGCTGATTTTACTGCTTTTTCATTTCACGCCGTCAAAAATTTGACTACCGGTGAGGGCGGTGCTTTGACTTGGAATATTGATGATGATGATATTTATAAAAAACTATCGTTAATTTCTTTGCACGGTCAGAATAAGGACGCGCTGGCAAAAACTCAGCTTTCAAACTGGGTGTATGATATATTAACCCCCGGTTATAAATATAATATGGCTGACATCATGGCAGCTATTGGTCTTGTTCAGCTGGAAAGATTTGAAGAATTAATACAAAAAAGGCGTGAATTAGCCAAAATTTATAATGATTTACTTAAAAATTTAAATGTAAATATTTATCAAACCGACGAAAAGCTTCAAAATTCCAGTGTGCATCTTTACATATCAAGGCTTATAAACCAAAATGAAGCTGTTAGGAATAAAATAATACAAAAATTAGCAGAAGCTGGAATAGCCACAAACGTACATTATAAGCCCTTGCCAATGCTGACAGCTTACAAAAAATTAGGGTTTAATATCAATAATTTTCCTAATGCATTTAAGATATATGAAAATGAGATTACACTTCCTCTTCATACATTAATGAAAATTGAAGATATTGAATTTGTATGTAAAAAATTAAAAGAAATAATTGACTAAAAACATGGTTTTAAAGTTAAATAAAAATATATTTTATGATATTAGTTTATTTAGAATATGTTATACAATTTCGTTGCTTTTTGAGATTGTAGCGGTGCATCCTGTAGAAATCCTTGCCGGATGGGTAAACGGCATTACTTTTATTTGGGGTATTTTTATATGCTTACACATGATGTTCAATGAGCCTTATAAATTTAAAATAGAAAACAAAAATGTTGCGTTTTTATTTATAATTTTAGGTATTTTCACATCTTGCCTTAATTTTTCGAATAACATTTTGATGAATTTAATAACAAATTTTAATAATTTTATGTATATTTTTTTGTTCTTAGGTATGAGTAAAAATACGAACAAAGATAAAGCTGATGCTGAAATGAATTTTTTGTTTAAATTTATAATATATTTTAGTTTTTTGGTTTCTATTTTTAGTATTTATATACTTTTTGCATATAAAAACATAAATTTTATGGGACATGATATCGGTATATCACAAAATAGATTTTTTGGAATAACTACAAATCCAAATCAATTAGCATTTTTATCAGTAGTTTCCATATTTTCTTGTAATTTATTACAAGATTCATATTTTAAAAAAAAATTTAAAATTAACAAATTTTTTTTAAAAATTTGTACGACTTTAAGTGTTGTGACTTTATTTTTAACAGATTCCAATGCAGCGTTTATTTTTATAATAATTTATTTATCAATAAGATTATTTTACGAAAATTTTTCAAGTTATGATAAATTAAAAAATGTGAACTTTTTACGTGAAATTATTTTTGTATTTATGTTTATAACTTTTATAATTTCCGGGTCATTCCTTGCAAGAATGGGATGCCAAAAGCTTGTAACCAAAATTGTAAATTCACAGAAATTAAATGAACATCTACCGGAAGAACAAAAAACGCTTCGATTTGATGATTTTAAAGAACCGTTAAAAATTGGGCGCGGCAACCACGAATTGAGTAGTGGTAGGATTTTACTTTTCAAGCAAGGCATAAAATTGTCAAAAATACACCCAATTATTGGCATCGGACGTGAAAATTTGTATTATTATTCAAAAATTTATATTAATAATGGATTAGCTTTTCCTAATAATCGTGCGGATTTACATAATGTTTATTTAACTATTATAGTTTCATATGGTTGGGCTGGATTTGCACTTTTTATGATATTAGTATTATCATTAATTTACAAAATTGCTTATGAAATATTTATTAAAATACACAGTGAAAATTCAAAATTTATTTCAAAATTGTTTGCAATTATAGTAGCTTATTTTGCGTATGCCAATTTTGAGGTTGGAATTTTATCAGGCATTGCATTTGCAGACGTCTTGATATGGTTATATCTTGGCTATGCCATGACGTTTGTAAATTCAAACAAAAAAACTAATTTTTAGGAGATTCCCATGAATCAAAGAATAGGAATTGGCTATGATGTACATAAACTCGAAAAAAATGCTAATTTAATTATCGGAGGTGTAAAAATCAAAAGCGAATACGGATGCATTTCACACAGTGATGGCGATGCTTTGACGCACGCCGTGATTGATGCAATTTTGGGTGCTTGCGGGAAAAAAGATATAGGATACTACTTCCCTCCGACCGATGAAAAATATAAAAATATAAATAGTTTAAAATTGCTTGAAAAAACTTTAAATATTATAACCGATTTTCAAATCATAAATATTGATTGCATTGTCGTTTTACAATCACCGTCACTTTCTCCGTATCGTGAAAGAATTCAAGAAAGTTTGGCAAATAGTTGTAAAATTTTAAAAGAAAAAATAAATATTAAATTTAAAACTGAAGAATTTCTAGGCTTTACTGGAAACATGCAAGGCATAAAAGCGATTGCTATATGTTTAGTAGAAAAAAAGTATTCCCAAAAAATAGAAATACTTCCTCCGGCGACACCATAGAAACCTTTGTATTGCATTTATACATGGAAATAATTTTCTATTAATTTATTGCCGAAAAAAATGGTGCTGGTAATCGGACTTGAACCGATACGATATCGCTACCGAGGGATTTTAAGTCCCTTGCGTCTACCTATTCCGCCATACCAGCAACTTGCCCAAAAATGGGCAAAAATTATTCTATAATTTTAGTCACAACGCCTGAACCAACTGTTCTTCCACCCTCACGGATAGCAAACCTGAGCCCTTCTTCAACCGCAATAGGAGTAATAAGCTCAACGTTCATTACAACATTATCGCCCGGCATGCACATCTCGGTCCTTTCCGGAAGATGAATAACCCCTGTAACATCAGTCGTTCTAAAGTAAAACTGAGGTCTGTAATTATTAAAGAACGGAGTATGCCTACCGCCTTCATCTTTGGTTAGAACATAAACTTGCCCCTCAAATTTTGTATGAGGATGTATAGTTCCGGGCTTGGCAATAACCTGACCCCTCTCGATATCATCCTTTTCAATTCCACGCAAAAGTACACCAATGTTATCGCCAGCTTCGGCAGAATCAAGAAGCTTTCTGAACATCTCAATACCCGTAACGGTACTTTTTTTGGATTCACCCATACCGACAATTTCAACTTCTTCGTTCATATTAAGCTTACCACGCTCAACCCTACCTGTAGCAACAGTTCCACGACCTGTAATTGTGAAAATATCCTCGATTGGCATCAAGAAAGGCTTATCAGAATCCCTTTCAGGGGTCGGAATAAATTCGTCAATCGCTTTCATGAGTTCATGAATACAAGCGTACTCGGGCGCGGAAGCATCTTTAGAAGTAGATTCCAAAACTTTTAATGCCGAACCCTTGATTATTGGAGTGTCATCACCCGGGAATTCATACTCATTTAAAAGCTCACGAATCTCCATCTCGACTAAATCGAGAAGCTCCGGGTCATCAACCTGGTCAACTTTATTCATAAATACAACGATATAAGGAACACCGACCTGACGTGATAAAAGTATGTGCTCACGAGTCTGCGGCATAGGACCATCCGCGGCGGAAACAACCAAAATTGCTCCATCCATCTGCGCAGCACCGGTAATCATATTTTTAACATAGTCCGCGTGACCCGGGCAGTCAACGTGCGCATAATGCCTTTTATCTGTTTCGTACTCAACGTGCGCAGTATTAATCGTAATACCTCTTTCACGCTCCTCGGGAGCCTTGTCGATATTCGCATAATCGACAAAACCTGCCTTGCCTTCCATGCTCAAAACCTTAGTAATTGCAGCGGTCAAAGTAGTTTTGCCGTGGTCAACGTGACCAATAGTACCAATATTCGCATGCGGTTTATTGCGTTCAAACTTTTCCTTTGCCATTAAAAAAACCTCCTAAAATCTCATATAATAACTCACATAAAATGTGATGGGTAACTTTATACCAACAAATTAAAAAAAATTCAAGTATTATTCTGCTTTTTTAGCGCGAGAAGAAATAATTTGCTCCGAAATCAACTTTGGAACTTCGGCGTAATGACTAGGCTCCATAGTATATTGACCTCTGCCTTGCGTGCGCGAGCGCATATCGGTTGCATAACCGAACATCTCGGAAAGCGGAACCAAAGCATTAATTCTTTGCGCACCCGAAATTTGCTCCATACCCTGAATTGCACCGCGGCGTGAGCTCAAATCGCCCATTATATCGCCCAAATATTCCTCGGGGACCGTGACGGAAACTTTCATAATAGGCTCTAAAATCACCGGTTTAGCTTTTTTCATAGCTGATTTAAACGCCATAGAACCTGCAATTTTAAACGCCATTTCAGAAGAGTCAACCTCGTGGAACGAGCCATCATAAAGTGTGACTTTAACGTCAACAACATTATATCCCGCAAGAACTCCCGAAAGCATTGCGCCCTGAATACCGCTATCAACCGCCGGAATATACTCCTTTGGGATAGCACCTCCGACAATAGAATTAACGAATTCGTAACCTTTTTCAGGATTCGGCTCAATTTTTATTTTAACATGGCCGTATTGACCGCGACCACCAGATTGCCTTATATACTTTTCTTCAACATCGGCTTTGCCCCTAATCGTTTCCTTATACGAAACCTGCGGTTTGCCTACGTTTGCCTCCACTTTGAATTCGCGCAAAAGCCTATCTACAATAATATCAAGATGAAGCTCACCCATACCAGCGATAATCGTCTGCCCAGTTTCTTCATCGGTATAAGCTTTAAAAGTTGGGTCTTCTTCGGCAAGTTTGGCAAGCGCTATGCCCATTTTTTCCTGGCTATCCTTTGTTTTGGTTTCGATCGCGACTCTAATAACAGGCTCCGGAAACTGCATGGATTCGAGAATTACCGGATGCTTTTCATCACATAAAGTATCACCCGTGCCGACCTTTTTAAGCCCTACCGCAGCAGCTATATCTCCGGCATGAACTTCGCTGATTTCCTGCCTGTTATTTGAATGCATCTGCAAAAGACGCCCCATTCTTTCGTTTGAGCCCTTTGAAGAATTGTAAACAAACGAACCTGCTTTTATCGAACCGGAATAAACTCTGAAAAAGCATAACTTACCAACATATGGGTCAGTTGCAATTTTAAAGGCAAGCGCCGAAAACGGCTCGTCATCCGAGGATTTTCTCGCAACCTCTTCTTCGGTTTCGGGGTTAATTCCTTTTATCGCGGGGACATCACAAGGCGACGGTAAATAATCAACAACTGCATCTAAAAGTTTTTGAACACCTTTATTTTTATAAGATGAACCACATAAAACCGGAACCAAACCACAACAAATCGTGCCCTTGCGAATACAGCTCTTTATTTCTTCATTCGAAAGTTCCTTGCCATCAAGATATTTCTCCAAAATCGCTTCGTCGTATTCAGCTGCAGCTTCGATTAATTTTTCTCTGTATTCAGTTGCTAAATTTACCATATCCGAAGGAATTTCCTCGCATCTTATGTCTTTCCCCAAATCATCATAATAAACATAAGCTTTGAATTCTATAAGATCTATGATGCCTTTAAACTCAGACTCCGCACCAATTGGCAATTGAATGGGAACAGCATTGCATTTTAATCTGTCTTTCATCATTTGCACAACATTTAAAAAATTTGCGCCAACAATATCCATTTTATTAACATAAACCATACGCGGAACATTGTACCTATCCGCTTGGCGCCAAACTGTTTCGGATTGCGGCTCAACGCCCTCTTTTGCTGACAAAAGCGTAACAGAACCATCTAAAACTCTCAATGAGCGTTCAACTTCAACCGTAAAATCCACGTGGCCCGGTGTGTCGATGATATTTATACGATTTCCATTCCAAAAACAAGTGGTTGCGGCCGAAGTAATCGTAATTCCGCGCTCCTGCTCCTGAACCATCCAGTCCATAGTGGCTGCGCCATCGTGCACCTCGCCGAGCTTATGATTAATTCCGGTGTAAAATAAAATTCGCTCCGTAGTAGTAGTTTTTCCAGCGTCAATATGCGCCATGATTCCTATATTTCGCGTATTTTCAAGTGATACCTGTCTAGCCATATCATACCTACCTCCTAATATCTATTTTTATTAATAATATTTTATATTTTTACCATCTGTAGTGAGCAAAAGCTTTGTTGGCTTCGGCCATCTTGTGAGTATCTTCGCGTTTTTTGACTGACGCTCCGGTTGAATTAAAAGCGTCTAAAATTTCGCCGGAAAGTCTTTCTATCATTGTTTTTTCTGAACGCTCGCGCGAAAAATTTACAATCCACCTAAGCCCCAAAGCTTGCTTTCTGTCGGCCCGAACTTCCATTGGAACCTGATATGTGGCTCCACCGACTCTTCTGGCTTTAACTTCTAAGCTTGGCGAAACATTTTCCATTGCTTTGTTAAAAACTTCTAAAGCGTCCAAGCCTGATTTTTCGGCAACTATATCAAAAGCACCATAAACAATTTTTTGTGCTAAATTTTTTTTGCCATCAAGCATTACGTTGTTTATAAGCTTTGTTACAAGCTCAGAATTATAAATCGGGTCTTTTAAAACTTTTCTTTTACTTACTGCGCCTCTTCTTGGCATAAAAATTCCTCCTAAATTAAACTATTTTTTGGCTTTTGCATCGGTTTTGGCTTGATTGCCGCCTTTTGCAGGCGCACCGCCGCCGCTTTTGGGCTTTTTGGCGCCATATTTTGACCTTGCCTTCATACGATTTGCAACGCCTTGTGTGTCAAGCGTGCCCCTCACGATGTGATATCTAACACCCGGCAAATCCTTTACACGGCCACCGCGAATCAAAACCACACTGTGTTCCTGCAAATTATGGCCTATCCCCGGAATATAAGCCGTGACTTCTTCTCCGTTGGAAAGTTTAACCCTCGCGACCTTTCTCAAAGCAGAATTCGGTTTTTTGGGTGTTGTTGTTTTAACAACTGTGCAAACACCGCGTTTAAGCGGAGAATTCAAATCTATTTCTCTTCTTTTTTGTGAATTCCAGCTTTTTAAAAGCGCGGGCGCTTTTGGCTTTCTTTGTTGGGATTTTCTCCCCTTGCGAACTAACTGATTTTTTGTAGGCATATAAATTCCCCTCAATTCTATATTATTTCGAGCTTTTATTCTATCATTGCAAGTATAATTTTGTCAATAATTGAACTCAGTTTTTGCATAAAAAAATGCAAAATTTTTGATTTTCCGACCCTTTATTAGAAGGAGGTGATTAAAATCAAAAAACAACTCAGCAGCAAAGAAAAAACTTTTTGCTACTACCTTGTGGAAACAGGAAATCCTACCGAAGCTTTTTCTATCGCGGACATGCAAAATGGCAAAGAAAATATCCGAGAGCTTATTTTGAGTGAAAATATTCGTGAAGAAATTAAAAAAATCTACGAAGTTAAAAAACAAAATCTTGCCATAAAAGCTGAAATCGGATACGAACGTCTGGCTTTTGGCGAAATTTCTGACCCTGTTAAGCTCATGTTTATCAAAGATTACGATGAGAATCAAATAAAAAGTATGAATCTTTTTAATATTTCAGAAATTAAACGCTTAAAAGACGGCACTATCGAGATAAAATTCTTTGACCGCATGAAAGCGCTTGAAAAACTTCATCAAATAGAAATAAACAGGTCAGAAAATGAAGTGCTTCCTTTTTATTCTGCACTCGAAAACGGGATCAAAAATTTAACTCTTAAGAATCAATATGAAAGTTAAAATTTTTTCCGAAAAACAAACAATCGCCTTAACTTGGTGGCTAAACAATAAAACCCAAAATTATGATGCAATAATTTGTAGCGGAGCCATTAGAAGCGGTAAGACCTTCTGCCTAGGCATATCTTTCGTCCTTTGGAGCTTTTATAAATTTAACAACAAATCATTTGCAATATGCGGAAAAACTATAAAATCGACTAAAAGAAATTTTTTGGATTCTGTTCTGCCTCTTTTGCAAAATCTAGGATTTGATTGCCGGCTTAAAATCTCCGAAAATATGCTTACTATTTATTATAAAAATAAAAAAAATATTTTCT
>JAFSLT010000051.1 GCA_017448285.1 Clostridia bacterium | reverse complement strand
TTTAATGTTTTTATTGACACGAAATTTTACGGGCTGCAAATATATAATTTTTTGGGTTTCAAGTTTCAGGTTTCAAGTTTCAGGTTTCAAGAAAAAAGACGATACATAAGTAAGTTAAAAGAGTTCTCTCCGGCACCGCCGGAGAGAATACATAATTTTAATTGAATTTTTCTTGAAATATAAAAATAAAACTGATAAAATGCCCTCTGCTTACGTCCTTACTCTCTGATGAGGGTCGTAGTCCATAAGTAAGTTAAAAGAGTTCTCTCCGGCACCGCCGGAGAGAATACATAATTTTAATTGAATTTTTCTTGACATATAAAAATAAAACTGATAAAATGCCCCCTACTTACGTCCTTACTCTCTGATGAGGGTCGTAGTCCATAAGGAGGTGAAACGATATGGCTGAACAAAAATCGTATGAGTTGTTTTTTATATTTTCCATGAACTTGAACGAAGAAGAACGTGAAAATTTAATAAAAAAGTTCTGTGATTTAATAAAAAATGACGGTGAAATAGAAAAAATCGACAAGTGGGGCAAGCGCCGCTTGGCTTATCCGATTAAAAAAGAGCACGAAGGCTTTTATGTTCTTATTAATTTTAAGTCCGGAAGCAAAGTTCCTGCGGAAATTACCAGAATTGCAAGAATTACAAGTGGAATTTTGCGCCATTTGTTGGCGATTAATAAAAATGAAATTTAGTTGGAGTTTTTATGGTTAATATTGCTGTTTTAGAAGGCAGAATCACGGCAACTCCGGAGCTTAAGCATACTCCAAATGATATTCCTATGACCAGGTTTTCGATAGCGGTTGCGCGAAATTACTCCAAAGGCGGCGAAAGACTGACGGATTTTTTCGACGTTGTTGCATGGCGAAATACCGCAGAATTTGTGTGTAAATATTTTAAAAAAGGCAATCCTATGATAGTTGATGGTCAAATTCAAACGGATATCTTTGAAGGAAGAGACGGAATAAAACGTAAAAGTTTTTATATTGTTGCAAACAACGTGCATTTTGTCGGTTCAAAAGCCGATAACATGGCTTTGGACACTGAAAAAGCAGATACAAAAAATGAAAATTCAAGTGAAGGTTATTCAACCGAAGCTTCATTTAACCAGGAATTTTCGGATAATGAAACTTCGAGCGAAGTTGACGTTAACGATGATGACTTACCATTTTAATAAAGGAGGAAATTTTTATGGCGGATATAGATAAAGCTGTTGAAAATAATGCGGCTGCAGAGCAACCTCAAACTGAACCCAGAATGGAGCGACCGTTCTTGCGAAAAGTTTTGAGAAAAAAAAAGCAGTGCGCGTTTTGTGTAGATAGAATTACCAAAATTGATTACAAAGAGGGCTTGCGTCTGCGCAAATATATCTCGGAGCGCGCGAAAATTTTGCCGCGCAGGGCAACCGGAATGTGCGCTTATCATCAAAGAGTTTTGGCAAAAGCAATTAAAAAAGCACGGCTTTTAGCAATAATTCCGTATACTAATAATTTAAAGCATTAAAAATATCTTTAATCCCTCTCCGGCATAACCGGAGAGAGTTTATATTACTGCTGAAAAAAAAATAGATATTTCCTAGGCGTCGCCGGAGGGAACATGTGCCTGTGTTTTGTAATTTTTCGGCGATGTTGGGGGGAACGTTTTTTTCATTAGATTTCTTCCAAAACAACTCTCCGGAGCCGACGGAGAGAACATGTGCTGCTTTATAGGCGGAGAAAATGCCCAATTTATAACCCCGTTTTTTCATTCACCTTTCTTGAGTTAATTTGAATATTATAACTCAGGAGGGGATTTTTTTGAGTGATAAAAATTCGCTACACTTTTTTTTAGCATCAAATTCGCCGCAGGGCTTTTTTTCTAAAATGGATATTTTTGCCGAAAATTTGCCAAAGGATTGGAAATGCAATGTTATAAAAGGCAGCCCTGGATGTGGTAAATCAACTTATATGAGAAAACTTGCCAAAGAAATTGAAGGTATGGGCTTGAGCGCGGAATATATTCATTGCCCTTCAGACCCGGATTCTTTGGATGCAGTAATATTTTCAGATTTAAAACTTTGTTATGTTGACGGTACTGCGCCGCATGTGATTGACCCCGTTTTTCCTGGTATTTCGGGCGAAATAATAGATTTGGGCAAACTTAAGAATATTAACGATATAACAAAAAATAGGGAAAAAATTTTTGAACTTGACAAAACCTGCAAAGAACTTTACTCAAGAGCTCAAAAATATCTGATAGCATTTAGTTCGGTACTCAGCAGTTCTATTGAATATTCGATTGAGAACATAAATACTGAATTTATTAAAAAAATTTCGGGGAAAATTTCGAAAAAATTTTTTAAAAAGTCGCTTTCAAAACGCGCAAATCAATCGATAAGACTCATAAGTTCCGTAGGACCAAAGGGCCTACTGTTTTTAGATCAAAATTTAAAATTTTACAAAAACGTATATCAAATAAATGATGATTTAAATTTGATATCTAATATAATATTTAAAAATATTTTAGAATCAGCCACAGAAAAAGGTTACGATTCAATTGTTTGCCTTAATCCGCTTTCGCTCAGTGAAAAAATCGAAACTTTAATAATTCCGGAGCTTAGTTTAGCATTTGTAGCTACAAACAGGTGGCAAAAATTTGAATCAAGCGAAAAATTTTCAAAATTTTTGCCTATTGATGTTTCAGAAATAAAATCTGAAGTAATTAAAGAAGATGTAGAAATACTTGATTCACTTCTTTTAAAAGCCACAAAATGTATGAAAAATACTTTCGACGCTCATTTATCTTTAGAAAAAATTTATTCTTAATTTATAAAAAATAATTATATTAAGATTCTTTTGAAACTAAAAAAAGGTACTCTCCGACCGACGGCCGGAGAGAGTTAATTTTTTCAAGTGTAACTGCTGTAACATTCACAATTTAAGTTTTTTCAATATTTGAGCCGCGCGAAATTGATAAAATTATTCCCATTTGTACCAAAAGCATTAAAAGCGAAGTCCCCCCATAGCTAAAAAACGGCAAGCTGATTCCGGTATTCGGAATGGTATTCGTGACGACTGCGATATTTAAAATCATTTGCATTCCAACTTGCATTGTGAGTCCAAGCCCCAAAAGAGTGCCAAATCTATCTTTTGCTCTTATCGAAATTACAATACCCCTCCATATAAGAGTAGCAAAAAGAATTAAAATTATCACAGCGCCGATAAATCCCAGCTCTTCGCAGACGACTGCAAATATGAAATCATTCTGAGGTTCAGGAATATAAAGATATTTTTGTCTTGAATTGCCAAGCCCGAGGCCAAATATTCCACCGGAGCCTATTGCATAAAGACCTTGCCGCGTTTGCCAAGTATCAACCCCCGAAGCAGAATCAAACGGATTCAGCCAGCCGGCGATTCGGCTGTTTGCGTATGTTAATTTATTAGTAAATAATACTAAATATCCTAAAAATCCCATCATTGGCGCCAGAACATAAGCAAACCATCTAAGTTTTATTCCGCCGATGAAAAGCATTATTGCTGCTAGTAAAATTACTATCACTGTGCACGAAATATGCGGCTCCATAGCCAAAAGCGCAGCAGAGGGCAAAAATATGATTAAAAACGGCAAAATTCCGTACCTAAAAGTTCCCATTTTTTCAAAATTTTTGTCAATTAACGTTGCAAAAGATAAAATTATAGCAAATTTTGTTATTTCTGAGGGCTGAAATCCTATTGGTCCCAGTTGAATCCAGCGTCTGACTCCGTTTATCGGCGGCATTGCTAAAACCAGTAAAAGCAGTACAAACGAAGTTATTAAAATCGGCAAATGCAATATTTTTAAACTCTGATAATTAAGTTTTGATACGAACAGCATTAACGCTAACCCCATAACCGCAAAAATTGCTTGGTTACGTATGAAAAAAAAGCTGTCGCCTTTATGTAGATAAAATGCGTTTGGATAGCTCGCCGAAAACATCATCACAAGCCCGATTGTTACCAATAATAGTACAAGAATCAAAAAAGGCATATCAAGACCGGAACGTATTCCAAGTATTTTTATGTTTCTAAAGCTAAATTTTTTCTTTTTTCTTAATTTTTTAGGCTTTGTTTCTTCTTTTTTTGTAGAATTTCTTTTATTTAACAAATTATCCCTCCTAGATTTGATTTATAGCAAGCAATAAAATTCCAACTGAGATAAAAAATAGCGTTGCCAAGCTAAAAATCACACATATTTTTTTTTCCGAAAAACCTATCATCTCAAAATGATGATGAATCGGGCTCATTTTGAATAATCTTTTGCCCTTAGAAATTTTAAAATATAAAACCTGTAATATTACTGAAAACATTTCGAGTATATAAGTCATTGAAAATAAAATTAAAAGCGGAATACTACCAAATATATATCCGAGCGCACAAATTAGTCCTCCTAAGAATAACGAACCCGTATCTCCCATAAATACTTTTGCAGGGTGAAAATTCCAAAATAAAAAACCGAGACAGCTGCCGAACATTGCCGAAGATATAAATCCCATCCCTTGCATGTTAAATATTTTTGAAATTATTATAAACCCAAACGCAACTGTCATGCTCACGCTCCCGCAAAGACCGTCCACACCGTCGTTTAAGTTTACGGCATTAACTATCCCCACGATTATTATTGCCGAAAATACCCAATAAAATAAATCTAAATCTAAAATTCCAAAAAACGGAATATTTATAAAAGTCTTTGCTGCGCCGCAATAAAAAGTTTCGGCCATGTAAATAGTACCTAAAAATAAACTTGCTACCATAAATTGTAAAATTAATTTTTGTTTTGCACTGAGCCCTAAATTTTTGCCTCTTTTTACTTTTATAAAATCGTCGACAAATCCTATTGCAGCAAAACCCAGTGCCATAATAAGTCCTGCCAGAAGTTTAATCATCATCAGGTCCGTTTCTAAAATTTGATTCCCTGAATTTATAGAGTTAAAAAAATACCACGGCACAAATAAAGCGAGCGAAAATAAAATTCCAAATATGAACGTCAGCCCACCCATGGTAGGAGTTCCTTGTTTTTTTTGATGCCAAGAGGGACCTATTTTGAGTATTGTCTGCCCAAATTTAATTTTTTTTAAAATTGGCACTAAAATCTTGCCTAAAATTATTGTTATTAGGCACGAAGTAAAAGAAATAAGTGCCATATAAACATCTAAAATCATTAATTCCTCTTTTAATCTCTCAAATTGTCATTATGAATGACCACATTAATTGTCGTACCTTTTGGAACGTATTCCGAACCGGAGGGTGATTGTGTTTTTATTTTGTCTTCTTCGTTAGAAGAACCCGAGGCTAAAATATTAAGTCCGGCAGATTCCGCTATTTTGACAGCTTCTGATTTTTTCATCCCTATAAAATTTGGCACCTTTACTTTATCGTTTTCAGCATTATCTTCTGTATAAAGAATTACTGTCCCACCACGTGCAATCAAGCTCCCAGGGGAAGGCACCTGAGAAAGCACTTGTTCTCCCTTTCCCATTATAACAGGTTTGAGCTCGAGATTAATTATTTCTATTTTTGCATCATTAATTTTTTCCCCTACTAAATTTGGAATTTCTATACCATATTTTTTGCTTTCTTCTTCGTTATACTGCGGTTTTATTCCCATGTAGGGCAAGATTTCGGAAAACGCTAGACCACATGGCGGAGCGGCAACAACGCTGCCGTAATACTGACCGCCTTTGGGAGTATCTATGCCCATTAGTATCAAAATTTGCGGGTCATTTAGCGGCGCAAATCCGCAGTATGAAGACATATAATCTTTTTGCCCAGGCACTAAAAGTTTTTCTTTCTTTTCCGAAGTCCCGGTTTTACCGCAAATTCCAAATCCCGGGACATTAGCGTTTTTCGCTCCTCCCGATATCGTATTTTGAGCCATCATATCCGAAACTCTTTTTGAAGTTTCGCGTGAAATTATCTGTCTTCTTGATTTTTTTGAAAAAGATTTTATTACTTTACCATCTTTATCTTGTATTTCTTTTACGATATATGGAGTTACAAGTTCGCCGCCGTTTGCAATTGCACATGCTGCCGTTGCCATCTGAATCGGAGTTATTCCAAAGTTTTGCCCTATAGATGCAACGGCCAGGTTAATGGGCTTCATGTTGCCCTCTTCGCTGAAAAAAACATCTTTTGTTTCGCCTGGCAAATCTATTCCTGATTTTTCATGGAATCCAAATGCTTTATAAAAATCGAAAAAATTCTTAGAGCCTATCTTTTGCCCTAAAGAGATAAAAGCAGGGTTGCAGGACTTACATAAAGCTTCGACAAAATTTAAAGGTCCATGCCCGATTCTTTTGTGGCATCTTATAATTCTATCACTGATTTTTATGCCTCCAGAGCAGTTAAAATTGGAATTTTCATCTACAAGACCTAATTCCAATCCCATGGCAGCTACAATCATTTTAAAAACCGAGCCCGGGTAATAAAGACTGTTTACAACCGAGTTACTCCACTGTTTGGATAAAAGTTCTGATTTTTTTTTCTGCTTCTCTTCTTCTGGAGTATCTTCCAGTATTTTTTTATCTTGATCGCAAAGTTCAAATGGGGAATTGGGGTTAAAATTTTTTTCAACGGCCAAAGCTAAAATTTCGCCGGTTTTAGGATTCATTGCTATGAAAAAACCGCCGTTTCGGGCATCATTTTTTTCTACGGCTTGTTTCAAACATCTTTCGGCTATGCGCTGGATGTTGCTATCAAGAGTCAAAACAAGATTTTGACCATCTTTTGGTGGAATCATATGCTCATAATCGTATGGCATATCGGTCCCTATTGCATTTTTGGCACTCACTAATTTTCCGCTTTCGCCTTTTAAAATTTTATCATACTGGCTTTCAATTCCCGATAGTCCCTGGTCATCGTCTCCGGTAAAGCCTAAAACTGTTGACGCAAGTGTTCCCATAGGAAAATATCTTTTGTAATTTTCAATCAAGCGCACGCCGCTTGTTATATTTTTTTGGGTTTTGAGCTCTATAATTTTATCTTTTAAATTACTATCGATTTTTTTCTTTATTATTTTATATGAAGATTTTTTTTTAGATGCTTCGGCAATTTCTTCTTTTGGAATATCTAAAATTTCACTTAGCCCTTGTGCAATATTTTCGCGTGTTTCGTCATTTTTTATGTAATTTGGCTCTAAAACAACGTCCCAGGCGGTGGCGCTTTGCGCAAGCGGGACCATATTTCTATCATAAATTATTCCTCTTTTAGCGGTGAGTTTTGTACTTGCAAGCTGTTGGGAGTTTGCCATTTTGAAAAGATTATAAGCATTTATTATTTGTAAATTTACAAGTCTTATTATTAAAATACTAAAGAATAAAAAAATCGTTATAAGTGCCACTAAAAGTATACGTTTGCGCATCCTTATTGTACTTCCCTTGACCACAACAATCTCCTTTCATCATATTTTATTTTATATAAACAATAATAATGGATATTTTTTTAATAATCAAGTTATGACAAATGAAAACTGTGAAAGTATTGCTAAAAAGAGCCATTTTCTCCGGCGCTGCTGGAGAAATAAACAATAACAATCTTCCTTTCATCATATTTTATTTATATTTTATTTATATAAATAATTTATAACAAAAAAAAATAGTGATAGTATTGCTAAAAGAAGTCATTTTCTCCGGCGACGCCGGAGAAAATATTTCTGTTCATCAAGTTTTATAGACAAGTGGAAAAATATTTGATAAAATAAAGAAAAAAGGATAGGTGTTTATTATGGAAGTAAATATTCAACAAGGATTTAATTCGAAACTTAGAACACGGGTTCTTATATCCATTTACAATTTAACCTCGGTAGAAATTCGCAATTTCAAATTGAATCATAATCTTTAGGAAACTTTAGCTTCTATTTGCGACTTTCAGTCGCAATCACAAATCCTTTGTCTTTTAGATGGAAGTGGTTTAATTTTTAAAAGAGTAATTTAAATTAGAGTTTTGTTTGTTTTTTAATTTTAAACAAATTCTGCGTATACGAAAACGATTATAACGCTGTATTAAAACACACGGCAAATTTCCTATTATTACCAATCCGGATATAATAAATGAAAGTTTTATATTCTTTAAATTATTCAAAAAAAACAAAAACGGCACTGAAAAACAGCACATCAGATGGTCAATTTCAGCTCTATATGTTTCTGCTATAAATTTTTTTAAATATTCTAAATTCAAATTTTTAATTTTATTTTTAGAAAATCCACCTTTTATTACAAACTGGGGAATTTTATCTTTCCATTTTTTTATTTTTAGTATTTTTTCGTAAAATTTTTCTTTTTTTAAAAATGAAAAAAAATCATTTTTTGTGTCTTCTTTATAAAAAGCAAGACTATCAGGTAAAATTACTATTCTAAAAGACAAATAATGCCAGGCGATAACAAAAATTACGTTATAAAAAAAATTCATTTTTCCTCCTTTTAGCACCGATGTTATTTAATTTTATCATTTAAAAAAATTTTTTCAAGTTTGTTTCACAACTTCCCCAATAACGATTGTTAGGTTCGAGAAGTCTAATACTTCACAAACAGTCGAAAATTTGAATAAAATCAAAAATATAGAAAAAAAGTGAAAAAATCTGTTGACTTTTAATTTTAAGGAATGTTACAATGGATCTTATCATTTTACTTTGGAGGTCGTTTTGTGGTTAATGATAAAGAATTGTTCCAGAAGGGACTAAAAGACGGCATTGCCATCGGATTAAGTTATATACCTGCTGCCATGGCTATTTCTATTGCCGCCACGAGGCAAAATTTTCCGTTCGGAATTTGGGAATTAATGAGTGCGCTTTTGTATTCAACTTCTGCTCTGGCGGCGATTTTAAATTTGCTTTCAAACGGCGCGACTGCATTTTTAATATATATTTTAACATTTTCAATAATGAATTTTAGGCATGTTTTGTTTTCGCTTTCATTGTCACAAAAATTGGATTCAAAAATTGGAGTTTTTGGCAGAATATTATTTGCACCTTTTAACACAGATGAAATATATTCAATTGTTATGCAGCAACCCGGAAAGGTAAAATCTTCTTACTTACTAGGTATATCCATCATACCTTATCTGGGGCAAGTTGTTGGAGTAACCGCCGGATTTTTGTTCACCCAATCATTACCGGAATCGCTAAAATCGGCAATGGGAATAACACTTTATGCAGTGTTCTTAGCTTTGATTGTCCCGCCGATGAGGAAATCTGTGCAGGTTTTAATTGCCGTCGTTTTGGCCGGAATTATAAGCTGGGCTTTGGAATGTATCCCTGCAGTAAAAGCAAGCTTGCCGGCAGGTGCTCCCATGATAATATGTACACTTTTAACATGTACTTTGGGCGCAATATTTATGCCGGTTAATTCAGAAGACGAAGAGTTAGAAGAAGAAATGAAAAAGAGCAATATGTAGGGGTGGAACATGGATAGTAAATTTTTATTAATTTTATCTTTGGTATTATTTGGTATTTCTTGTTTGATGAGAATGATTCCGCTGATTTTTTGCAAGGGCAAAATAAAAAGCAAATTTTTAAATTCATTTTTATATTATATACCTTTCGCAGTTATGACGTCTATTGTAATTCCTGAAGTTTTTAACTCAACGTCATCAGTCGTGTCAGCAGTTTCCGGCGTTGTTTTGGCAGTAGTTTTAGGTTTGCTCGGGCAAAATATGTTAGTAATCGCTCTTTCGTCTACAGCGCTTGTATTTATAATTGAAAATTTTATTTTACACTTATTTAATTAATAATTAACTGGGTTCCTTGTCAAAATCAGTAATAACTAGACTTTTTTCGAAATCAGTAATATATATTTTCTCCGGCGGCGCCGGAGAAAATGTCTATTATTTTTTGTAATTTTAAAGAAAAAAGCAAAAAAATTTTGGAAAAGGCTTGCATTTTGATTTTTTATGTGCTATTATATTTAGCAGGTGTATTCTTTTTACCTTTTTCAAATGGAAACACTACATAAGGCCATATTACTCTTTCAAGTGAAAGTACATAAATAAAGAAAAAGCTAGATATTTTCTCCTAAAAATTAGAGGATCAAATTGAATACAATTATAGATAAAATTTGTGAAAATAATTCAAAAAAGATTTTAAAAGCATTTCAAAATAATAAAGTAAGCGAGATGCACTTTGCAAATTCCACAGGATATGGCTACAGCAACGTTGGCCGCGAGGTCATAAATAGCGTTTTTGCCGAAGCTTTTAGCGCCGAGAGCGCGATTGTGAGTTCAAATTTTGTCAGCGGCACACATGCAATAGCGACGGCCATTTTCGCACTTTTACGCCCAAAAGATACAATTTTGTTTATAACTGGTAAGCCTTACGATACACTTGAAACGATAATAAATGGTGAAAATTGTTGTTCGTTAAAAGATTTTAATATTAATGTTGAAATTTGTGATTTTTTAAATGACGATATTGAGTTTTTTTTAAAAAATAAGCCGAAAGTTGTTTATTTGCAGCGTTCTATGGGTTATAGTTTGCGAAAATCCTTGAAAATTTGTGATATTGAAAATTTAATAAAAAAAATACGAAAAAATTCGCCAAAAAGTATTATTTTAGTTGATAATTGTTACGGCGAATTTGTTCAAGATAAAGAGCCCACCGAAGTTGGCGCGGATTTAATTGTGGGGTCGCTTATAAAAAATCCCGGCGCAGGGATTGCACCTTCGGGTGGTTATATTGCGGGCAAAAAAGAGTTTGTTAATCTCTGTGAGCAGCGCTTTTTGGCCCCGGGGCTTAAAAATATCGGTGCTTCGCATTTTAATCGCGAACTTCTGATGGGCTTATTTTATGCACCTTTAGCGGTGCGAGAGGCACTCAAGACTGCGATTTTTGCGTCCAAACTTTTTTCACAAGCGGGTTTTGAAGTTTTGCCATCTTCGAACGAAGAACGTGCAGACATAATAACCGCCATAAATTTAAAAAGCGAAGAAAACTTGAAGATTTTTTGTAAATGTATACAAAAAAATTCGCCGGTAGATTCGTTTGTAACTCCCGAGCCCTGGGAAATGCCGGGTTACGACCACAAAGTGATAATGGCCTCCGGCGGATTTATTTCGGGCTCATCAATTGAGCTTTCGGCCGACGCGCCTTTAAAACCACCTTACACAGTATGGGTTCAAGGCGGCAACAATTTTTATTTGGCAAAAAATGCCCTGATTAATGCATTAGAATTAATTCTTAAAAAAAATAATTAGATATTGCAAAATTAGCGTTGTAATTTGTGCCATTTTTAATTTTGGAATAGCTATAATTTTAAAGCCCAACGGCTTCTGTTGTATGAATTTTATTTCTGTCAAGATTTAAAAAGACTTAATAATTCATCACCGGCGCTGCCGAGAGAACTTTTTTAATTTTGGGAAAAATCTATTGAAAAAATAAATTTTGTTTGATAAAATATTTTTCAGCAGGAAGCGTCCGGAGATGACGGTTAGTCACTACCTCAAAAAAGCGAGGCGATGACTTATGGATATGGACTTACTATTATTATTGTTTATTTTTATAGTTTTCTATAAAACTATACAAAAACAACCGCTACTTATAGGAAAAGTAAACGGTTATTTAAACTGAATTTACTTATACCTAACAAGGACTAACCGCCAAAAGCGGATTCCTGCTGTTATTATATAACAAAAAATAGAAAAATCAATTAAAAAGATAAAATTCAGTAAAAAATTCTCTCCGGCGGTGCCGGAGAGAATATTTAAAATTTAATTTTAAAGCCTGCCGACTTCGATTGCCTGAATTTTACTTCTGTCTGGATTCAAAAAGTTTAACAATTCATCTCCGGCAGCGCCGGAGAGAATATTTAAAATTTAATTTTAAAGCCTGCCGACTTCAATTGCCTGAATTTCACTTCTGTCTGGATTCATGAAAAATCTTATAAAATATTTTTCAAAAATATATTTATCCGTGGGAATCAAATAATTTTTGTCAATATTTATCTTTAAAACTGAAAATGCAGATTTTTGATAGCTTTTTAAATTATAATCGGTTGAAACAAATGCTTGGCCTAAAATGTTCCGTCTTTCAACTACCGAAGATTCCTTTCCAATTCCCATAAATTCGTTTTTAGTCCCTAAAATTACTCTTGTAAATACATATTCGCCGTCTTCGTTCTCTTCAAAAACCATAGCACTATCGATTGGAGAATATAAAAGAATTTTCTTGCCATCGGAAACAATTTGTGAAGTATACTGACCAAATTTTTCAATGAATTTATCTAAAGTTAACCCAAAATTTCCCATATAATTTATAGCATTATCTTTAAATTCACCCGAAAATACAGGCACTCCAAGCTTATCATATAAGGTGCCGTTGCCGCTTTTTTTACCGTTTTCAAATTCACCTTCGTAAGCAATTTTAAAGCTGTAATTATCATATAATTTTCCTGAACCGCTGTACGATCCTTCGGAAAATTCGCCGGAATAAATTATATTCCCAGAGGCTTCATCGTGTAAAATCCCGCTGCCAGAATATTTTCCGGCTTTAAATCCGCCGTCATAAATCAAATGTCCGTTTTGATATTTTTTACCCTGACCATCAAACAATCCATCTTTAAAATCGCCTTCGTATGTTATTGTTTCATTAGCATTATAAACAACTCCTTTGCCTTCGTATTTTCCGTTTTCAAATTCTCCGTAATATTTTTTTAAACCGCTCTTGGGGTCGTATTCCGTACCCTTGCCGGATTTTATGCCGCTTTTAAAATTCCCGGAATATGTTACTTTTCCAAAACTGTTTAAAAGTTGCCCTATGCCTTCATACTTATTATTCTCAAAATTTCCGGAGTATATTAATTTTCCAGAAGAAGGGTCGTATAATTCACCGGTTCCGTTATATTTGCCTCCTTTGAATTGACCTTTGTAAATAAGTCTTCCGTCCAAATCATATTGTGTTCCGGAGCCGTTTGGAGTGCCCGAATTCATTTCTCCTTGATATATAAAAGTTCCATCAATATCATAAACTTTTGCTTTGCCCGAAAACTGCTGAGCTTTATTACTATTAACATTGAGTTTTGCATGCCATAATTTGCCCTCAAAGTTTGGAATCACAACGTTTATATAGATATAGGCCAATGCTCCCAACACCAAAAAAGATGTGATTACAAATTTTTTTGCAAAATATACTCCTGCGATTTTCCAATAATCCGCTTTCGATTTGGGTTTAGCGGTCATAATATTCAAAAATTCTGTGGCTTTTTCTTGAATCTTTTGAATAATATTATTGGAAAAATTTTGTATTTTGTTTGTTAATTTGGAGATTGAACTTATTTTAGTTTGGACTGTCGAGGATATTCTTGAAAAAATTTGTGATAACATTCCAGATTCTGATGGCATTTAATCACTCCTTTTGTGAAATATATATATTTTTTATATAACAATGCCCTCTGTTATGCAAGTCAAATAGATAAATTTTTGGGTAAGTAACGATTTTATTAGTTTTTGTAACATTTATGGTGGTTGACTGAAATCAGCTTAAAATATCGATAACAAATTTGGTGGGGCATTGCTAAAATTGAATAGAAATAATAGATTCATAGAAGATTATCTCCGTGTATGGAATTAACAATATAGAAAACCAAATTTCTGATTTACGAGTCGCTAGTATCAAGCTTTTCGCAAGTGCGAGTATTACGTGCGCTTTGAGGCGCTTAGCACACATAGCCTTTTAGGCGCATCTGAAAAAACCTCCAGCTATGCCGGAGGCTGCTTTTGTATGAAAGAATCGAATTTTATATTCGGCACCGTCGGAAATATCTATCTTTTTTTGGCAAGCCCCATAAAATATTCTTAATCAGGAGAAAATTTCCCTGTTTCTGCAGAGTACTGCAAGCTGGATTTTTTTTATTTTTAAGTTATAATTCATTTTTGTAAGATAATTTAATTTAAAAGGTGATGAATAAATCTTGCGAAAAAAACACAGAATACCTCTGGTAAAAATTTTATTAATAATATTTTTTTCACTCCTTATGCTCGCCGGAGCAGGTATGATTTTTTTGCAAATAATTTACAATAAAAATGCTAGGCATGAAAATCTTGGTCCTAATTATTTTGATGATTCCAGTGATATTTTAAAAGATAATATGGTTTTGAATATTTTACTGGTTGGGCTTGACGAAATTGAAAGCACGCAGCGCGGCAGGAGCGATAGTATGATGGTGGCTTCGATAGATGCAAGGCACGGTAAAGCGAAAATTACTTCGCTTATGCGAGATTTGTGGGTACCGATTCCGGGGCATGGTGAAAGTAAACTCAATGCAGCTTATGCTCATGGCGGAATTAACCTTTTAGTTGAAGTTGTTCGTTCAGTTTTTGGTTTAAAAATTGATAGATACGTAATAGTCGACTTTAAAAAATTTGAAGATGTTATTAATAACCTGGGCGGTATAGAGCTTGAGCTTAGTGCAAAAGAAGTGAATTTTATAAATACTTACACTTCAAGCAAACGTCTTACTGGCTCCGGTAGAATGCATCTTGATGGGAATCAGGCTTTGCAGTTTGCAAGAGATCGCAACGACCCCACTGCCGATTTTAAGCGCACTGAACGGCAAAGAAGTGTGATAGAAGCTATAGTAAGCAAATTAAAGAGCTTAAATTTTGCGGAATTAATGTCGTTTGCAGGCAGTGTTATTGGCTCTGTTAAGACTAATTTTACTATGGCGGAAGTACTTTCGCTTGCGAAAAATTACAAAAAATTTATGAATTACCCCTTGGTTATGAATAGAATCCCGAGCAACGCAGAGTGTAAAATGATTAACAGACAGAGTGTTTTGGTCGCGGATTTAAATTTGTGCAGAAACGAACTTTTAGATTTTATATACGAACGGAAGGTGAATTTATATGATGGCGGAACAACATGATGATAATAATCATTTTTTAAAATTATTAAAAAAGATAATTTTAGTTTTTAGTATTCTGATTTTTTTTGTTTCAGGTGCCTTGCTTCTTAAATATTATGTAATTGATCCTTATATATTCAATAAAAATTTAAATGATATAAAGAAAATAAGAGATAATAATCAAAACAGAGACTTTACTGAATTATTAAAAGTCAATCAAGATATAAAAGGCTGGATTAAAATTGATGGAACGGTTGTAGATTACCCGGTTTTGCAGTCCGGCAAAGATGCTCCGATTTTTTATCTTGACAGAAATTTTAAGAAAGAAAAAGACAAAAAAGGAAGTATATTTATCAATTCTTATATCGAAATGTTTGATGAAAATACCCAAAATACTGTCATGCACGGCCACAGCATGAAAAACGGCGATATGTTTTCCACCCTTCTTAAGTATTCAACCGTCGACTATTTTAAAGAGCATCCGATAGTAGAATTTGATACCATTTATCAGCCCGGTAAGTGGAAAATTTTTGCTATAATTAAAACTAACAGTCTGGAAAAGCATGGTCCACTTTTTAATTATTTTACACCAAAATTTGAGTCTCAAGAAGATTTTTTAGATTTAATTTATGAAATAAAAATACGCTCGATAATTGACATTCCGGTTGAAGTTCTGCCGAATGATAAAATTATATCACTCTCAACATGTTCCTACGAAATGAAAGATTTTAGAACTGTTGTTTTTGCACGAAAAATTCGCGATGGTGAAAGTGAATCTATCGATTTTGACAACACCAAAATGAATAATAACCCCCTAATGCCCGAAGGCTGGTATCGGACTCGAAAAATGAAAATGCCAAAGTTTAAACCTCGCCGAGAATTAACTTAAAGTTCTCTCCGGCAACGCCGGAGATGGTTGTCTATCATT
>JAFSLT010000050.1 GCA_017448285.1 Clostridia bacterium | reverse complement strand
TTTATTCTGATATTTCCAAGCGTTCGGTTGATTCTTTAAATTTTAAAAATAAAATTGTAAAAAAATTGAAAATATTTTCTCAAGAAAAACAAAATAGGTACTTGGATAAAAATAATTTAATTTCATTAAATAATATTTCTAACAAAATTAATAAATCAAAAATTTTATTCAATCGATTTAAAACTCAAAGTAATTATTCGGAATTAAATTTAGATACAGAAAATTTGATTGAAACTGAAAAAAATGTAAAAAAACATGAAAATTTGTTTTATAGTTCGCATTTTGTCTATAGAACAAAAGAAAATATAGAAAAAATAGTAGAAAATATAGTAGATAAACGTTATAAAGAAAAAAATGACAAAAATTTTGGGAAAAAACCTAGTAAAGAATACTACAATGATAATCTTGGAATTTTAAAAAATGTTCAAAAACAGCCCAAACCGCAGGCAGCACCGGGAGTTACCAAGGATGAAGTGAATAAAATAGTAAAATCTTATGTGGAATCTATAGATTTAAAAAAAGTGTCTGATAATGCCGTTTTGGAGGTGAGCAATAGAATTAATCTCGAACGATATCGAAACGGTATTATTTAATGTACAAAATTAACAATTATCATTTGACATTCCGAAGAAAATAGTTAAATATGATAGTATTCTCTTTTTGAGGTGTAAATTGCCAAGCTTAACTGATTTGATTGGAAATTATTTTAATTTGCAAAATACCATAATTGAAGCAAAAATTGCCGGCAAAGATGCTGATTTTGGCTGCGATATTTCTTCGCTTGAATTTGACGCAAGTACGAATGGTGAAGCCAGTATTTGCACCGTAAGGTGGATATCAGATTGCTACACATATGATGAGCTTGAATTACGAGAAAGCTTTAGCACTGTTCAAATTGGAGCCAAATTTGAAGTTTCGGCCGGTTATTATGGTGTTGATGGCAGTGCATATCTTGCGGAAATATTTTCAGGATTTGTTTTCTCATTTTCGCTGGATATTAAAGACAATGTATCATATCTTGAAGTTTCGGGCATGGATGCAAAATTATGGATGATGGCAAATAAATTTACTCAATTTAAGTCGTCAGAACAAACTTATTCCAAGATAGTGCAGGATATAGAAAATAAATATTCTTCAAAATTTTCCGGAGCTACGATAGATATATCTAGCGAGCCTACAAGCATTCGTCCAGGGCTCCACCAGAATGACGAAAGTGATTTTGATTATTTAAGACGCATTGCTGATATAACGGGTTCGCTTTTTTATGTTGTAGATGGTGAATTTATGTTTACTCCCATTCAGGCTAATGGTTATGAACAAATTGTAATCGAACCTATATGCCGTATAAACGAAGAAAAATTTATAAAAAAAGTGACTTTTACCTCAAATATCGTCGGAATTCCAAAATCGGTCTCGGCAAGTTTTACAAAAGATGAAGAATATAACAGTACAACAACTTCAGAAGTCAGTTCATCGAGCAATATTGGCAGCGGAAGTACCGCGGATGGTTTAACAAATAATATTTCTGATAATAATATTATTAAAATTTTCGATTCTTCTCTTAATTCTCCGGATTGTGCCAAACTTGTTGCGCAGGCGGAATATTCCAAGCGAGCTGTTAACCTGGTAAAATGCGAAGTTGTGTGTGAATTTTTGCCTGACGTTAAAATAGGTGCGTCTGCCGCAATGTCCGGCTTTGGGGATATTATAGATAACGAATATATCATAACATCACTAAATCATAAGTACGACGGTAACAATTTTAGAACTACTATAGGGCTTTCATCTGATGCTTTTTCTTAAAATAAGAATTAAAAGTGTTCAGAAAGGTCGGTAATTTTTTTAAGGATTTAAAATGAAATTTATTAATTACAAACATGATAATAGTAATCAATATATGTCCCTTAAGGCAGGAATTGTAAAATCGCTTAGTAATAGTGAAGATAAAAATAGACAAGATAGAATTTTAATTTCGTTTTTAAATGAGGAATCTGAGTGTTATGCCTCAATGCTATATAACTATTTTGGCGAGGAGTTTGGAACAGTTTGGTACCCTGACCCCGGCACAGTTGTGGTAGTTGCATTTTTGGAAAATTGTGTGGATAGAGCAGTTATAGTTGGATGCTTAAATAATTATAAACAAGATCTTTTACCCATAAGTACGGAAAATAAGCAGGAAGTTTTTAAACATAAAAATGGAACACTGGTAAAATTTGAAAATGCCGAAGATGCCCCTAAAATAACAATAACAACAAAAGATGACAAAGAAACTTTGACAATAGATTTAGCTAATGAAAATTTTGAGGTGAAAAATAGTGATGATAGTACAAAATTAACTGTTAATTTTAAAGAATCCAAAATTGAAGTTAAATCTAAATCAATTAATTTTGAAGTTGAAGAAGCATTTAACATAAAATCAAAAACTTTAAGTATAGAACTAAATGACAAATTTACCCTTAAAGGCACCGGAATAGAAATGAATTCGAGCGGAAATATGAGCATGGAATCAAGTGCCGGGACTGATATTAAATCGAATGGAATGGTAAACATTAATTAGGAGGCAAAACATGAAAATAATCGAAGGATTTGGGTTCCCAATTGATATCGACGAAATAAGCGGAAAAATAAAAACTGTTGATAACAATAAAACAGTCAAGCAATCGATAAATATGATTTTAAAAACGCAAATAATGGAGCATAAAATATTTAAAAATTATGGTTCTGAGCTCAAATCGTTCATGTTTGATATAGTAGACTCAAATTATATTTATTCTTTTAAAAAAACGGTAGAAAACTCTCTAAAAAGATGGGAACCTCACATAAATAAAATGACTGTGAGTGTTAAATCAAACAGCGGACCATCTTCGGAAATAGAAGCAAGTATAGAATATACAACCGATATCTCTCCTGTAATGGAAAGAACTAAAAGAACAATAAATATAAACAACGGGTGAAAAATGAATAAAAATCCTAAATTATATGATAAAAATTACTATAAATTGTTTGAAGAGTTCAAAAATTTTGCGTCTCAGTTTACTCCGGAGTGGCATTTTGATGAAAATTCAAACGATTTTGGTGTGACTCTTGCAAAAATTTTTTGCGATATGCAAGAAAATACCATAAATAAGCTTAATAAAAGTATAAATAATATATATCTTGAGTTTTTAAATATAATAGGTGTTTCACCCATGACACGCAAACCCGCGCAAGGTTTTGCAACAATTGAGGCTTCTAAAAACGCAATTACTTCATGCATAAAAAAGGGTGCAAAAATAAGTTCCGGAAAAGATTTGGTATTTGAAACCGATGAAGATGTATTTGTCATTGATACTTCTATTCAGACGATTTTTATGACCGATTTTGCAAATAAAAAAATCATAAAAGTTTTTGACGGCAGTGTTGAGGATCCGGTATTTACTAAGTTCCAGCTTTTTGATTTTAATAATTTTGAAAATCTTCAATCCAAAGCTTTATATATAAGCGACAATAAAATGTTTGATACTGAAAAATTAAATTTAATTTTTAAGTTTGAAAATAAAATAATCAAAAAACAAGAAAATAAAATTTTAGACTTTTTTTTAAAAAGTAAATGGCAAACATATGATGCAAAAAACAAAAAATGGGAAGATGCTTCAAAAATCGAAGCGATTGAAAATAATTTTATTAATGTAAAATTTGATAAAAAAGATGGGGATTTTAAACTTTTAGACCAAAAATCTAAATATCTAAGGGTGATTCCTGCGGAATCTGAAGAAATAAACTTGACAGATATATCATATTTTGCAAAATTTGATAATTTTAATCCGACTGAATTTTTTGCCGGCGATGAAGAAATTGAAGAAAAAGAATTTTTCCCATTCCGAGAAAGATATTATATATACGATACTTTTTATATAAAATGTAACGAGCTTTTAAACAAACCTGGAGCAAATATAACTTTAAGCACCGATATAAATTTTGTAAAAATAAAAACCGAAACTAAAGGTATTGTTAAAAATTACAAAATGATAATGAGCGATATGGATTTTGCCGAATCTGAACCTTCGGATATCAATATCGAATCAGTAGTTTGGGAATACTTTAAAGGAAACGCTTGGGCATCGTTAAAAACAGAAAATGGCAGTAAGTTTTTTTCAGCGAAAAATCAATCAAAAAAACGCTCTATGGAGTTTGTATGCCCTGATAATTTAGCTGAAACCGAAGTAAATTCAAAAAACGGTTTTTTTATAAGAGCTAAAATAATGAAAATAAATAACCAATTTTCAAATTATGCAAATTATATAGTTCCGATTTTAAAAAATGTAAGCATAAGCTGCAATTATAATGAACCTCTTAAATTAAATAAAATAATAGTCAACAAAAACTTGGAATGGGACAATATAATTATGCCGGAGGAAGATAATCAAGTTGTTAACGTGTTCGAAAATGACGAAAAAACTCCGCCCGCTGTGTATATAAACATCAGCAAACCGATATCTTTTGGCATTTTGAGCGTTTTTTTTGATATTGAAGAAGGAATATTTAAAGATAAAATTTCATATAAATGGCAGTTTTGGGGTAAGGCCGAAAATAATATTCTTAAATGGCAGGATTTAGATATTATAGATTTTACGGATAATTTAAGTAAAAGTGGGCTTGTTAAAGTTTTTGGAGCAAAAAATTTTGAAAAATTAAGATTATTTGGCAAAACAGGATATTTTATAAGAATATTAAGCATCAGTGGAACAGATAAAAAAATTAACTTTCCTGTTATTCGTGATATAAAATTTAATACGATTAAAATAATACAAAAAGAATCCAAACCATACGAATATTTTTCGGTTAACGGCAAAGAAAAAAATAAAATATGCAGTTTATCCTCAAAAGATATATTTGATGTGAATGTATGGGTAGATGAGCTGCGTGAAATTTCTAAGGACGAACAGGAGAAAATAAAAAAATTTTCGCCTGAAAATATTGAAATTAAATCAAATAAATCTGACATCGAAGAAAAAGTTTGGATAAAATGGCAAGAAGTATCAAATATTTTGAGTTGTGGGCCAAAAGATAGAGTTTACGAAGTAAACACCGAAAAATCGCAAATTATTTTTGGCGACGGTAAACACGGAAAAATTCCTACCGAACAGTTCGGAGAAAGTATAAGAATAAGTTATAGCATTACAAAAGGCGAAAAAGGCAATGTTGATAAAAATTCAATCGGTGAATTTGAATCTGTGTTTCCATCGGTTATAAGTGTTTATAATTCTAGTCCGTTATTTAGTGGTTTGGATTCTGAAGATATAGACCATGCGGCAAAAAGAACATTCAGCGAAATAAGCCGCGGCGGAAGAATAATTTCAACCGCAGGATTTGAAAAGGCTATACTTTTTCAAAACAGGAATGTATTTAAAGTTAAATGTTTCCCGCATATTGATAAATACGGCCGGGAAAATTTTGGGTATCTAACGGTCGTTGTTTTGCCAAAAGTTATTTTAAATAGCTATGATAAATTTTTGCCAATAAAAAAAGATATTGAAAATTTTATAAACAATAATGCTCCGTTTAATTTTGTTCATAGCAAAAATTTAAGTATACGCGAAGTTCAATATGTGGAATTTTACGTTAATATTGCTGTGACTATTAAAAATTTAAATGATTACCAAGGTGTGCACAGCAAGATAAATTCAAGGCTAAAAAATTTCTTAAATCCCATCTCGGGCGGCCAAACTGGAATCGGATTTGAAATCGGCAAGATTCCTAACGAAAGAGATATCATAAATACCTTAAATTTTATTCCAGGGCTCAATCGAATAGAAAAAGTGAACATTTCTACAAAAATTATAACTGAAAAAGGTAAACAAGAGATTCTACTCAGCGATGCACAAAAGTGCATTTTTGCCGTACCTATTCCTAAAGATATAGATATTGAAATTCATATTTAATTTGGGAGAAAAAATGATAGAACTTGAAAATTTACACGACCAAACAATGCTTGAAATTTTTAATGAAGCAAAGCAAAAAATTGAATTTATAAACCCCAATTGGACTTATCAAGAAGTTTCCGACCCCGGTATAACTATTTTGGAACTTTTATCATGGTTAAAATTTGATCAGCATGAATATTTAAGCAGAATCTCCGGCAGATTGCGGATCAAACTTTTAAAACTTTTAGGCATAAATTTGAAAAAGCGATGCGGTGCAAAAACTCTTATTCAAATTAATAATGTTAAAGATAACATAGATATACCAAAAAATACAAAATTTAAAGCCAATAATTTAATTTTTGAAAATAATGAGCTTGAATTTGTTAGTAAATCGGACATTTTAAGTATCGAATTTAATAACCCCGAATTCCACGGAGAAAAAAAAATTTATGATTTAAATGGTATTGAAAAAATTAAAATTTTTGGCGAAAAAAATTTAAAGCCAACCGAAACGCGTGAGTTTACTATAAAACTTAGCAATTATTTCCCTAAAAATAAAAAAATTAATATTTATTTTGAAATTTTTCAGGAATATAAACGAAATGTTATAAATTCTAAATCTTTTATTCCATTTGCAAAAGTTAAATGGCAATATTTTGGAATTTTAAATAAAAATAAAGGTTGGCATGATTTTAATTTTATTGATAATACTCATGAATTTTTAAATTCTGGAACCGTAATTTTAAGCCACAGTGGCGAGATGCTTCCGGTTGACGAAAATTATTTAATAAAATGCAAACTTGAAAAATCGGATTATGATTTTATGCCAAAAATTTCAAAGATAAAAATGAATATTTTTGAAGTTGTTCAGCAAGATACTCAATGTGAAAGTATTTTTATAAAAAAATCCGAAATTAAAATAAATGGAGATACCGCAAAGTTCGAGGTAAGCTCCCATTTGAGTTTATATGGTAAACATTTGCTTTATTTAAAAGACCAAGAATATTGGACTATTTTTGAAAGATTTAAGGCTAATTCAAATGCTGAAAAAAATGTTTGTGAATTTGAAATTCCAAACCAAAATTTTGAAGATTTTAACCAAAACGATAATGTCTTTTTACTTGTTTCTTATTTAAAAGATTTTGAAAATAAAATAATAATCGGCAGTGGAACGGGATTTTCCAATATAATTTTTGAACAAAATTTTGAAGATTTAACAATTTATGATAAATGCAAAGTTATGGTCGGCGAAAAAAATAAAAGGAATTTATCTTTTAAGATTTGGGATAGAGTTGAGGATTTTTTTATGTCTTCAAAGTTTGATAATCATTTTGTTTACGAAGAAAACGCAAAAATAATTGCATTTGGAGATAACTATCACGGTGCAGTGCCCGAAAATGAAAGAGATAACATCAGATTTTGTGAGCTTTGTTTTACAAAAGGTCAAGAATCTAATATAAGAGAAAATATGATAAAAGATGTAGAAACTCAAAACGAAGTTTTAAAAAATTCAAGTATAAATCAAATTTCTGCCGCAGCCGGCGGGCAAGATGACGAAACTTTAGAAAATGCTGAAAATCGAGCACTTAATTTGTTCAAAAATATCAAAAGAGCCGTTACAGCTGATGATTATATCGAAATAATCAAAAAAACTCCCGGAATAATACTGAAGGATGTATCAATTGCTCCGAACAATGAAAAATTACTTCAAAACAAAATTTGTATAGCAATAAGAGTTCCTGAAAAAAACTATGTTCCTGATTCTTATAAAAAAAATATAATAAATTGGTTTGAAAATTTTAGGTTAATAAATACTCAAATTGAACTCTTAGAGCCGCTTATCGTAAAAATAGATTTAAAAATAAAAATAACTCTCAAGCCAGGATATGTTTTTAATAAGCAAATCATGGATGAAAATTTGGAAAAATTTTTTGAAAAAATAAACCGAAAAATGGGTCAGCCTTTAATTTACGGCGATTTATTTGATACCATCGAGCGGTTTGAATTCGTTGACTATTTAAATAATCTTGAAGTTGCGTCAGATATAGATAATTTGGAAAACAAATCGGATTATGATAATATAACAGTGCCAATGAATGCGACTTATAAGCTTGGCAAAATTAATGTGATTCCACTTTTAAACACAGACATTTAGGAGGACTATGAAAAAGAGAATAATAATAACGGCTGTAATTTTATGTTTATTGTTTTTGGCTTATAAAAAAATTTCTGATTTTTTTTCAAACGACGAAATTGATGAGAATGTTTTTGCTACGGTTAAATCGCAAAACAGTATTATTGAAAACTGGCTTATTTATGTTGGAGTTTTTTTAATTTTAATATCAATAGTAGGGATAGTATTAACAATTAAATCAATTAATTTTAAGAATAAAAAAGGAAAAGCAAGTTTCCCGGAAAAAAACAAAGATTTTGAAAATTTATACAGTTAAAGCTAAAAAGGAAGTGTTTTTAAATTGGAAAGAATTATCAATTATAATATTTGTGATGGCGTAGATTTTTCGCATATTAAAACTCAAAAATTTAAAAATGCCGGCGTTGCGATAACATTTTTCGTGCCTCTTGATAAAAATTTAGTTTCTGGTTTTTCTGTATTAATCAGCGTTCTTTCGGATTCCTGCAAAAAATTCAAAAATTTTCAGTCTCTTAATGAATATATTGAAGAAATATATGGTGCAAATTTAGATTATGATATTTCAAAAATCGGCAATTATCAAATGCTTGAACTTTATATTTCGGCGCTTGATGATAAGTTTACTGCAAATCATGAAAAAAACACTGAAAAAATTGCTGATTTATTATGCGAATTAGTTTTTAATCCTTTAATTAATGATAAAAAATTTGATGAAAATATTGTTTCAAAACGGAAAAATGAAATAATCGAACTTATCGATAACCAAATTGCTAACAAACGCACTTGGAGTATGATAAGGTGCAATCAAATTATGTTTGAAAATGAAAAATGTGGGATTCGAAAATACGGCACCAAAGAGGATGTGCAAAAAATAAATGAAAAAAACTTGTTTGAATTTTATACAAAATTAATTCAGAATTCACGTATAAAAATTTCATTTCTTACTGATTGCGATTGTCAAAATATAGTAAATAAATTTAAAGAATATTTTTCAAAAATAAATAGAAATCCTGGTTTTAATTTTGAAAAAGTTAGTATAAAAACGCCTGAAAAAGTAAAAAAAGTTAAAGAAAAAATGAATGTTGAACAGTGCAAATTGGTCATGGGTTTTAGAACTCCTTTTATAAAGCCTGATGCTCATAATATGTCGCTTGCCTCTGCTATTTTGGGCGGATTGCCGACTTCGAAACTTTTTATGAATGTGCGAGAAAAAATGAATCTTTGCTATTATTGCGCATCTATGCTTGATGCCGGCACCGGGGCTTTGTATATTTCAAGCGGTGTTGAAGAATCGAATTGCGAGAAAGCTAAAAATGAAATTTTAAATCAAATAAAATTAATGCAAAACGGAGAAATTACTGATGATGAGTTGAATGAAGCTAAAAGTTTTTTAATACAGCATTTAAAATCAATTTCGGATAAAATAAGCACTCTTTACGAGTGGTACTTGGGGCAGTATCCTTTTAGTTTAGAAGAGTCGCCCGAGGAGTACTCTGAAAAGATTGCCGGGGCTTCAAAAAAGGATATTGTCGATTGTATTTCTAAAATTTCGCTTGATACGGTTTATGTTTTAACAGGAGGTAAATAAAATGCAAATTTTTCAAAATGATATTCTAAACGAAAAATATTTTTTTCATAAACATAGTTCAGGGCTTAAAATTTATCTTTGCCCGAAAAAAGATTTTCAGAGCTATTTTGCGATAATTGGTACTAAATATGGTTCTATAAACAGAAATTTTAGGTTAAATTCACAGTTAATCGAAACTCCTGCGGGAATTGCGCACTTTTTGGAGCACAAGCTTTTTGAGTGCAAAAATGGCGATGCTTTTAATCTTTTCAGCAAGCTCGGCGCTTCGGCAAATGCTTATACTTCGTATGAAAAAACCGCCTATTTATTTTCTTGCACTGATAATTTTAAAAAATCTTTAAAAATTTTGTTGGATTTCGTTCAGGAGCCCTATTTCACTCAGGAGGGCGTCTTAAAGGAGCGCGGCATCATTGAGCAAGAAATCAAAATGTATTCCGACAGCCCCGAATGGCAGGTTAATCTGAACCTTTTAAGGGCGATTTACAAAAATCATCCTGTTCGCGAGGATATCGCCGGCTCGGTTGAGTCGATATCTCATATTACGCCGGATTTGTTAAATAAATGTTACGAGGCTTTTTACGATTTTTCCAACATGACTTTTTGTTTGGTCGGAAATTTTGAACCTGATGATATTATTGAATTTATTGACAAAAATATAACAAAAAAGGCAGCTAAAGCTCATGTTGAGCCAATTTTTCCAAACGAACCTGATGAAATTTGTGAGCCATCAATTTCTCAAAAAATGGAAGTTGCAACACCTCTTTTTGCCGTCGGATTTAAACATAAAATGCCAAATATTCGAATGAGCTGCCAAGATTTTGTCGCTACCGAGCTTATTTTGCAAACTTTAATGTTAAAATCAGGGAGTTTATACAATAAGTTGTTAAACAAAAATCTTATTACTACCAACAGCTTCGAGCACGAACTTTTAGAAGGTCCATTTTATGCGTCGTCAACTTTTTCGGGTGAATCGAAAAATCCGGATGAAGTTGCTAAGGTTATATTTGACGAAATTGACAATATTTGTCAAAAAGGCATTGACAAAAAGCAATTTGAACGGGCGAAAAGGTGCTATTACGCCGAGGTGGTTTCGGTTTTCAACAGAGTGTCATCCATTGGCAACAACTTGCTGGACCTCGATTTTGCAGGATATAATATTTTTGAGCTCATCAAAAGCACACAAAACATGAGTTTTGAAACTTGCAGCTCAAAACTCAATGGTCAATTTGATAGCAGTAAAAAAGCATTTTCAAAAATTATTTTTTAACTAAGTTAAATTTTTTATTTTCTGTATCAAAACCTAAATCAACGCCTTTACTTATTTCCCAAGATTCGTCATACAACATGCTACCAAGCTTATGGGTAAATGAAAAATTATTAAACCCGGTATCTGAAATTTTGGTTGGAAAATTTTTCCATTTATTTTTTAAAGTTAAATTATTGTTAAATATAACAATATAATGTACTTCGTTTTGCCCAACAAGCGGTTTTTTTTGGCCTAATTTAAATACAACAAAATTATCACAAATTTTTTCATTAAAACATTGTTTCACTGCATTAGAAATTGTACTTAATTCTTTTTGTCCAATTGTTAAAAGCCCTTCGCCGTTGGAACAATGATTTAAACTTATTACTTCTTTTGGTGGGACTTGTTGTGGTGGTTCTATTTTGATTTCTTCTTTGAATTCTTTTTCTTCTTTGATTTCTTTGATTTCTTCTTTGAATTCTTTTTCTTCTTTGATTTCTTTGATTTCTTCTTTGAATTCTTTTTCTTCTTTGATTTCTTTGATTTC
>JAFSLT010000005.1 GCA_017448285.1 Clostridia bacterium | reverse complement strand
CAAAAATTTAGTCAAATGTTAACAATTTCAAAAGCAATAAAAAAGATCTCTTTTTAAGTATAAAATCAAAAGAGATCTTCTTTATTTTTGATGATAGAAATTAATATAAAAAAATAGTAAAAGCTATATTTATTTTATTCTCTGTTTTAAAGAGAATTTCTTTTTTTAGAGTTTGAACAAATTACAATAAATAATTTGCTTTGCTCGTAGATGAGCGACAAGAAATAACAACCAAAAAATAAAACTCCTTCAGATTCTCTTTTAAATCTCTTTTAAACCCTCGTTATATTTTGCCTTCAGATTCTCTTTTTTTAATTCTGTTTTTTTTAACTCTTTTAAAATAATATTTAGGAGTTTACTTCCTAATTTTTCAAGGGGTTTTAAAGATACTTTGAAGGGTTTTAGATTCTTTCTGTATTGTGTGAGCTTTTGACAATTCCATAATAAAACGCTTGCTTTGCTGTAGATGTTTGTTATTTTCTCTATCTGTTTTATTTTTAATTCTCTTTAGTCATGCTTTTAATTTTTATGTTGTTATATGCTCTCCCATCAGCGGCCGCCGTGGTGATTAAATTTCAAAATTATAAATCTGCTTTTAATTATAATTTTGTCTATTGTCTTAAATTCTTCTAAGAATTATATATATTTTTTCTCTTATATTTTCTTCTAAAGGTTTTATTAAATCTGTTTTATTTAATTTCTTCTTTGTTTTTATGTCTTTTTCACTCGAAAAAATATATATAATTAGCTGTGTTTTATTCTCTTTTTTCTTTTCTTTCTTTTATATATTTTCTTTCTTTTCTATTTTCTCTTTTTTTATATAGTAGTTATAAAGAATGTGGATAAGAGGATAAATATTTTTATTATATCTATTTAGAAATAATATCAAATGTTTTCTATGTGAATAACTATGTGTTTAAAATGTGGATAAATAAAATTTAATAAAACTTAATAAAATTTAGTAAATCTTAATAAATTTTAAACCCTATTTATATTATTAGTTGCTATTAACTTTAAAGTATTTTTTATAACTTCTTTTCCTTCATTATCTAATTTATTGAAAAGCTCGTTAACTTCTCTTATTTCCTCGTTTTCTTCTTTGTTATTATTATATTTTCCTAAAATGTCATTAAAAGAAATATCTAATATTTTACAGATATTATATAAATTATTAATATCTATTGAATTTCTTCCAGTTTCCCATATTGAGACAGAAGGAGGACTTATATTTAATAAATTAGCTAATTCTTTTTGACTTATTCCTTTTTCTTTTCTGTATTTAATAAGATTCTTTCTTATTTCCTCACGAATTTCATCATTCATTTTTTTTAAAATCCTTATAATAACTTTTTCTTTATTATGAAATTAAATTTTCATTTTGTCAAGAATTGAAAAGAAAAAAAATCGGATTTTCTTATTAAAACACTTGACAATTTGTTAAAAGCTATTTATAATATAATTAAATAGGATTTACTTAATTTTTAAGGGAGGTTATAAAATGGAAATTTTTACAGATAAAGCAACAAAAAGAAAATACACAAAATATTATTATTTCTTTGCTTATGCGATAAAAGAAGAAGCAGAACAAATAATAAAAAAAGAGTTATCACAGAAAGAAATTAAAGAAATAAAAATTGTAGATACTGGAAATTATTTAAACGCTGTAGCATATGTTTTTATATAAAGGAGTTTTAAAATGTTTTATTTAGATTCAAATTTGATAAGTGCTTTAAAGGTTCTACCTTTTGAATCTGTAGGGAAAATTTTTAAAAGTGTTATTTGTGAAGAATTTACAGAAAATTTAAACGAAGTAGAAAAATCTTTATCTTTAGAGATAAAATCTTTAAATAAAGGCAAAAAAGAAAATTATAAACAGGCCGCCTTGAAACGCTGGCAAACAAGAAAACAAGAGAAAACCCAAAAAGAAGATCTCCCAAAAAGAGAACTTAGAAATAATAACAGGGCTTATAACGGAGGTTTTCAACAAAGTTATAATAGCAATATACCTGTTAAACAGTTCGATCCGCTTTTAGATAGGTTTATAACTCTTAATGAAACTGTAATTTAAAGGAGGTGTTTATAAATGGCAGGCGGTTTAAATATGGAATCATATACAACAAAAGAACAGGAATTATTAAAAAAGGCAATACAAAGAAAAGAACAATTCTTAAAAGACAAAAAACAAGAAGAAGAATTTCTTATTAAAAGAGATATTGAAAACCTAAAAAAACAATATCCAAACAAAGAAAATGATTTATCATTTAAAGCAGATGATAAGCAAGTAAATATAACTCTAAATCAAAAATCCTATACTTTTAACAGGGATATTGCTAAAAGTAACAAGGAAGAAGAAATAAAAAGAGAAGAAAACCGCCTTTATTATGATATTAAAGAAAACCATAAAACTATATTAAATAAATATTCAATGTTAAGAGATAAAGGCAGGATTAAAGATTTTGATTATTTTCAAACAAATTTTGACTTCCAAAAAGTAATAAAAGAAAAAGCTATCAATTTTATAAAAGATTATGAAAATGATAATAAAAATTCGCCTTGGTTCTTTATATATGGACAATATGGAAGCGGAAAGACTTTAATTTGTGAAGTTATTATTAATGAGCTTTTGAAGAAGTTTAAATTATCTGTTTTATATTCTGTTTTTAATTCGCTTATGATAGAGCTAAAAGGACTTTCTAATAACATACAACAAACAGAGCTATTAAAGAGAATAGATAATTTTGACATTTTATTTATAGATGATTTATTTAAAAATCAGAATATAACTAATTCAGATATAAATTTATTTTTTAATATCATAAATAACAGATATGTAAATAATAAAGTAACTATTCTAAACAGTCAAAAGCTATTTAAAAATATTGCTTTGTTTGATTCTGCTTTATTCAGTAGAATAGCAGAAAAAGCAAACAAGTATTTAATAAAAATTTCCTACAATGAAAATTATAACTATAGACTTATAAAGCAATTTTTAAATAAAGGTGATCAATCTGAAGGGGTTTAAGAGTTTGAACAAAGCAGAAAGATTATAAAAGGAGGTGATCAACTATTAAAGATTTTATCAAAAAGAGATCTTAATTTCATTTTAGGATCGTTGTTATACCACTCCATCACAAAGCAGAATAAAAAGAGAAAGGAAAAACAAATTTAAAAAAGCTCCCTGACAAGTCGCTTTAATTCGTCTTTCCCTTTCTTATTTTAGCAGATAAGGAAATAAAATGCAAGTCAAAAAAATAACAAAAATAATAAAATTCTCTGAAGTTCTAAAAAACTTCATGAGGTATAAAAAAACAAGAGTGAAAGAAAGTACATTAAACCAATATTTTATTTTTGAAAGTATCTTGTTAAAATCTTTTCAAGATATGGATATAACAAAAATAAAACCTTTACAGGTTCAAATATTTTTTGATGATTTTCTTTCTTGTCATTCTTTGCGTTATGCAAAAAATCTATATAATTATTTTAAGGATTTTTTTAAGTTTGCCTGTAAATATGAAATAGTTAATATTAATCCTGTTTGCAATGTTGAATTAATAGAAATAAAGAAGAAAGATTATAAAGAGATTATAGAACAAAAAGAGAAATCAGAAAAGATTTATTCTATTGAAGATTTAAATAATATCTTCTCTAAAATCTCAATATCTGAAGAAGAAAAATTTATATTTTATTTTGCACTTTCAACAGGTTTAAGGTGTGGAGAAATTCTTTCTTTAACTTGGCAGGATATAGACTTTAAAGAAAATAAAATTTCAATCAATAAAAACTTAATTAAAAACTCTAAAAAGAAGTTTGTTATTGATTCTCCTAAAACTTTATTAAGTATTAGAGAAATATATTTAACAGATGAGATAAAAGACGAATTAAAAGAATATAAAATAAAACAAGATAAGAATAAATTTTTTTTAGGAAAATCTTATCAAAAATATTTTGATAATGAGAACAAAAAAGAAATAGATTTTATTTTTAGAACAAAAAACGGAGTTTTAATAACTCCTTATAAATTACAAAACTCCATAAGAAAAATAAAACGAATTGAAAAAGATTTTCATTTTCACAGGTTGAGACATTCTTTCACATCTCACGCCGTTAACAGTGGTATTGATATTTTATATATTAGCAGGGCTCTCGGACATTCTAACACAAACACAACGGCGAACATTTACACTCACATAAAAGCAGAAAAAATAAAAGAAGTATATCAAAAAATTAAGATTCAATAAAAGCAGATAGCAGAAAAGACAAAAATTTAATGCAAAAATACAAAGTGATATAAATATAAGTAGATAGAAAATAAAAGGGGGTGTTTGTCAAAAATTAATAAAATTTTTGACAATTTCAAAACTTAATAAAATTCATAAGAAAAACAAAAATAAATTTGAAATAATTTTTAGTAAATTTTTTATTACATATATTAAAAATATTTTAACCGCCTCCGATGAATAGAACAAAAGCAGAATCAAAAAAATAAGATCTCTGAAATTTGATTTTCAAGAGATCTTATTTTTTTGTTTGTAAAGTCTTTCTTTTATGAGTTCTAAAAATAAAGCAACCTGTTAATATTATCATTCTTCACTTTTTACCAATCTCTTTTTTTTTTTGGCCTCGGAAAACTCGGAAAACTATTTACAATTTCAAAAAATGGATTTATAATAAATTTGTATACCGATCCAATTATTAGAAAATAAAACCTGCATTTATTTAAATGTGGGGTTTATTTTTTTTTCAAGAGGTTTTTATTTATGGAAGTTATTCAAATAGTTAAATTAAAAGATATTTTTATATCAAAAATTACAGATGAAATAAAAAAAATGAGTGATAATGATTTTTTAAATTATTTCATAAATGATATGAATTTATTCTCTACAAATGAAATATTAACTTTTGAAAGTTTAGACAATACTAAAGTTAAATTAACTTATTTAAACGGTGTTAACAGTTTAATTCACTTTCTTAACTCTTTAGAAATTAAAGAAAGTGAAAAAGACTATATAAAATTAAATCTAAAATGTATTAAAAATTTATTAGAAAGTATAATTAATTATGAGTAAAAAAATAAAAGACTATGTAGATATTATTAAGTCAAAATGGAATTATGAGAAATTTTTAAAATTATTTATTAATGAAATTTTAGATTTAATTTCTTTTTGTGATATGTTACAACAAACGGATCAAGAAAGAAAAGAAATTATAAATCACTTTAAAGAGATAAAAGACATTTTAATTAAGAATCATAATGACATTTTAACAGATTTAAAAACTTATTCTAAAGATCAAGATAAAATAAAAGATATGTTATAACAAAATCAAAATGACAGATTCTGTCATTTTTAAAAATTAATTTCCGAACTTTTCGAACGCTAAAAAAAAGAGAATCTCTTTTTTATATGTTGCAAATGTTGCAAATTTCGGACATATCGGACACCATAAAAAAGAATTTTTCTTATATAGACCACTGACAAAAACTGACATTTAAAAATTTATAGTTTGCTTTTACCTGCTATTTACTACATATTTTGACATATTATTTAAAGTTTGTTTTTAAATTTTCACTATCAAAAACCGTCAAAAATGGTAAAAAATAGCGTTTTTTTTGTATGTTTACTGACAAAAACAGTCATTTTTACATTTATGATCAGGACTTTTCGGACACTATAAAAAAAGAAGATCTCTAAAATTAAGAGATCTTCTTTTTTTGCTTTATGCCTTTTTTGTGATATGAAATTTTTAAAAGTCAACAATCTTATTAATTAATTTTGACAATAAATTTTAAAAACCTGTTTTTTATGAGTTTTTAAAGTAATAAGAGTTATTTTGACTATGATCCCGATCTTTTTGTCGACAGCATATAATAAAAAAGAAGTCTTAAAACCTGCATTATTAAAAGACTTCCTTTTTATTGATTATTGAAATGACATATAAAGATAAGTGTAATTATTTCTTCTTTATCTCTTGAAAAATACCTTTGAACAATTCCAAAAATAAAAACACCTGCAACCCTTGGAAATAAACAAGAGTTAAAACAAGTTCTTTTCAGATTCTCTTTATTTTGAACGCTGTGAGCTTTTGCAGATGAGCGACAACATAACAACCCAAAAATATATTTTGCCTGCAATGGTCATTTATAAACAGTTGCTATAATTCTTTTCAGATTCTCTTTATTTTGAACGCTGTGAGCTTTTGCAGATGAGCGACAATATGAGCAACCCAAAAATATATTTTGCCTTTCAGCTTTTCGCCTCCATTCGCCTCCAATGGTTCTAAAGGTTTTCAGATTCTCTTTTATTAAAAAGTTGAAAATTTCAACTTTTAATAAAATTAAATGTCATGCCTTAAAAATAAAAGCATGACTATTTTTAACAGGTAATTATATTTAAATATCTTCTTTTTATATTGTCTAAAGAATTTATAAGACAATACTAATTAATATTTTTTCAAATAAAAATCAAAAATTTAGTCAAATGTTAACAAT
>JAFSLT010000049.1 GCA_017448285.1 Clostridia bacterium | reverse complement strand
TTTAATTTTTTCTATTTTTTCGTTAACACTCGGTGGAATTTTCTATTTTCTTTTTGGACAAGCCAAGCTCAACGAGCTTACATACAAAATGAATAAAAATTTAGAAAATTTTAAAGAGGAAACAGTTCAGCCGTCTTTAAAAATTCCCAAAAAATATGTTGGAAAATCTGTAAGTTTCGCAACCGAAGACAAAGCGGTCATATACTGATGAAAATATTAAAAGTAGGTCAAAATGATGTTGGGAAAAGACTTGACAATTTTTTATCATCATGCATACCAAAAATGCCAAAATCATTAATTTGCAAGCTTATACGCAAAAAAAAAATAAAAATAAACGATAAGAAATCAGAAATTAATTATCGTTTAAATTTTAATGACGTTATAAAAATTTATTTAAAAAATGAGTTAATTGAATTTAAAAATACAAATCAGGATTTTTTAGTTTCTAATTCTAAATTAAATATAATTTATGAAGACGAAAATATATTAATAATAAACAAACCGTGTGGTTTAGTGTGCCACCCTGATAAAAATCAAAAAATTGATTGTTTGATAAACAGGATTAAAAAATATTTATACGAAAAAAAAGAATTTGACATTAAAAATGAAAATACTTTCTCTCCTGCACTAGCAAACAGAATTGACAGAAATACCGAAGGTATAGTTTTAGCGGCAAAAAATTTTAAAAGTTTAAAAGAATTAAATGAAAAAATTAAAAATCATGAAATAAAAAAATATTACAAATGTTTAGTCTATGGCAAACCACAAAAAAATGAAGCAACAATTACTGGATTTTTAGTTAAAAATGCTGAAAAAAATAAGGTGTTTATATCAAAAAAAAGTTCAAAAAATTCAAGATTCATAAAAACTCATTATAAGTTAGAAAATTACAAACACGGTATAAGCATGTTAAAAATAGAATTACTAACAGGAAGAACACATCAAATAAGAGCACATTTAGCATCCATTGGTTTACCAATTGTAGGCGACAGCAAATATGGAAATTTTTTAAAAAATAAAAAAAAACATCAAAAATTAATTTCATATAAAATAAAATTTGAATTCAAAGATTCTACAGGAATATTAAATTATTTAAATGGTCAAGAATTTGAAATATCTAGCCCTGAATTATCACAATTTTTCTTAAAATAATTATAAACATCACTGTGAAAATTATTAAGATTAAAACTTATTTCCGTTCCGCTCGACATATTTTTAAGATTAATATTATTCTTTTTTAACTCATTTTCGCCAATAACAGCAACAAAATCATAACCAATTTTATTAGCATACTTCATTTGAGATTTAACACTTCGACCAACGACATCAAAATCGCATTGAATACCTAAACTGCGTAATTTTGAAACAATATCAACAGCAACAAATTTGGCATTTTCGCACATATAAACAATATAAACTTTATTTTTTTTGTTGATTTTAATACTATTATTTGTTTTCTGTAACAATTTAACTATTCTTTCAAAGCCAATTCCAAAACCAGTTGCAGGCAAATCAGGCCCACCCAAACTTGCAGATAAATTATCGTACCTTCCGCCACCACAAATAGTTAAATCAGAACCATCAAAATTCACTACAAATTCAAACACAAATTTAGTATAATAATCAAGTCCTCTGACAATTCTTGTATTAACAATATAACGAATTTTATTAATTTCAAGAAATCTTTTCAAATTTTCAAACTCAGATAAACAATTATTACATATAAAATCAACAGTATGAGGAGCATTATCAAATAACTTTTTGCATTCAAGATTTTTGCAGTCAAAAATCCTCAAAGGATTAGTACTCAAACGCAACTTGCAAGTTTCGCACAAATCATCTTTAATACTCGCAAAAAAATTTTTCACAGCATCCAAATAGTTTTGCCTGCAACTTGCACAACCTATAGCATTAATCTCTAAATTAACATTCTTTAATTCCAATTTATTAAAAATATCATTTGCAAGACAAATCAACTCAAGATCCGCGAGGACCGAAGGTGCACCAAAAATTTCAACACCAAATTGGTAAAATTCACGATATCTGCCAGTTTGAGGCCTTTCGTAACGATAACAAGGACCAAAGTACATAATTTTCAACGGATAAACCACGCTACCCGAAAGTCCGTTTACAATTGCACGCAAAACACCGGCGGTAAACTCCGGCCTTAAGGTGACCGAGCGCCCCGACTTATCATTAAAAGTGTACATCTCTTTTTGAACAATATCAGAAGAATCCCCAGCAGAGCGGTTAAAAAGCTCAGTAAATTCCAAAACTGGAGTACGAATAAGAGAAAAACCGTAAAACTCGGCGCACGAACGCATCAACAACTCAATTTTAGAATAAAAATCACTTTCAGGCGGCAAAACATCCTGCATACCACGAAGACGATCAACCAAAAACATAATAATCTTCTCCAAATATTAATATAAACTAACATTTTCCTAAACACAAAGCGGATAAAAGAATCTCAGCAGTTGCCAAATTGGTAGCATAAGGAACATTATGCAAATCGCAAACCCTAAAAAGCTCACACTCCAAGTGCGGGTTAACAGGGGCGCTAAAAGTATCCTTAAAAAAAATAACCAAATTAACTTCTTTGCAATAAATTTTAGAAATGACTTGCTGGTAACCACTGACATCATCGTCAAGAAGAGGAGTAACATCAATCCCAATTTCACCGATAAGATAAGAAAGCGTGTAAGTAGAAAATAAAGAATGCTTTGACAAAATAGACTTATAAGCGTCACAAAAACGTACTAAAAGAGCTTTTTTTCTATCATTAGACAAAAAAACGATACCACTCAAAGCAAATCCTCATCAAAACAAAAATAATGGCTCCCCCTGTTGGGCTCGAACCAACGACCCTGCGGTTAACAGCCGCATGCTCTACCAACTGAGCTAAGGAGGAATATACATACATTATATTCTAAAAGAAGAAAAAAATCAAGCAAAAATAACTAGAGAAATAAAAAACAATCCCAAAAAAATAAAAATAACTAACGAATTAACACGTACACCACATTTGTAACGATCACAATCAAAGTCATCACAGCAATCTGAATAATTATTTTGGAAACAAAAATCATCATCAAAACTATCGAAGTTGTCAAAATTATCAAAATCATTAAAAGAATCTAAATCAAAACGGTTATTCCAAATTATTAAACAACTCCCTTATAAATTTAAAACCAAACCCAAATGACAAAAATAAGAAAAAGGATAAAGAAGAAAGAGAGAAAGGAAGCCACAAGAGAAAGCAAAAGACCAATTAGGAGCAGGAAGCTAAGAAGATTACGCTTCGTACACGCCTGCCCTAACAACCTTTTAGTCCAAAAGGGGTCTGAGATATTTAATCTAGGAGAGAGCTTCACGCTTAGATGCATTCAG
>JAFSLT010000048.1 GCA_017448285.1 Clostridia bacterium | reverse complement strand
TAAAATTTTATTATTATTATTATTTTCAAAAGTAAGTTTTTTACCACATGATGGACAAAAATCCGGCATTTTAAATTCGAAATTTGTTTGAATATTACTATCAGGTTCAGATTTTATTATTTCAGGAATAATATCCCCAGATTTAATAACATAGACAAAATTGCCAATTCTTACATCTTTGTTTTTGATAAAATCTTCGTTATGAAGCGATGCTTTCGAAACCATTGATCCGCTTAGATTTACTGGCTCGAAAATGCAAACAGGAGTGATGATTCCGGTGCGGCCGACGCTGAGTTTGATGTCTGTGCACCTTGTTTTTTTGATTTCCGGAGGATATTTAAACGCTTCGGCCCATTTGGGAAAGCTCGATGTACTGCCAAGTTCCTGCCTTTTTTTTAGCGAATTGATTTTTAAAACTGCGCCGTCGGTTTGAAATTTAAAATCATGACGAATTTTGCCAATATTTTCAATTTCAGATTTAATTTGTTCAAAATTTTTACATATTTTAAAATTTATAACAGGCAAATTTAAAGATTTTAAAAATTCTAAAGATTCCGAATGCGCATCAAAATTTTTGTCTGAAATTTTTTGAACGTTAAAAAATAAAATTTGTAGGTTACGAGTTTTACATTTTTCGGCATCTTTTTGTCTTATCGAGCCCGCAGCAGCATTTCGGGGATTTTTAAAAATTTTTTGACCATTAGCTTCTTGAAATTTAGTTAATTCTTTAAAATCCAGTTTTGGCATGAAGCACTCGCCGCGAATTTCGAGATATTTTATATTAGGATTAATTTTATGCGGCAAATTTTTTATAGTAAGAGCATTCTCAGTAATATCTTCGCCAATTATGCCGTCGCCTCGAGTCGAAGCGCGCATTAAAATTCCGTTTGTGTATTCAACAGAAAGCGAAATGCCGTCGATTTTTGGCTCGATAACGAATTCTTCAGTTTTTTCTAGATCAATTTTATTGTAAAAATTTTCAATTTCTTCCATAGAAAAAGAATCATGAAGACTTTCCATTTTAATTTCGTGTTTGACTTTTGAAAATTTTTCAGAAGCTCTGCCACCAATTTTAAATTCATGTTTAAATTCTGGATATAATTTATATAAATTTTCCAGATCTCGCTTTAACTTATCATATTCCCAGTCTTCTATTTCGGGGTTGTCTTCTTCATGATATTTTTTTCTGTGATAATTAACCAAAAATTCTAATTCTTTTATTTTTTTTAAATCTTCTTTTTTGTTCAAAATTAGCTCCTTGATTAGAGTACAACTTTCGTATATTATACAAAAAACGAAAGGATTTGTATGAAAAAAAACAGTAATAATAATTTTAATAATAATTTTATTATAGGCAGAAATTCAGTTTTAGAAGCCCTAAAAAGTAATTCAGAAATCAATTTTATAATGTGTTCGGAAAAAGCCCCCACAGAAATTTCGAAAATTGCATCGAAAAAAAGAATTCTTATCAAGTATTGTGACCATAAAAAGCTTGATTTTATGTTTAAAAATTTAAATCATCAAGGGATAACTGCACAAATTTCTTCGCGAAAATATGTGGAAATTGAAGATATTATTAATATTGCGAATAAAAAAAATCAAAAGCCGTTTATACTAATTCTGGATAAAATTCAAGATCCACACAATTTCGGCGCAATTATAAGAACTGCAGAATGTATGGGAGTGCACGGGATTATAATTAGCAAACGCCGTAGCGCTTCGATTACTCCGACGGTTGAAAAATGCTCTTGCGGTGCGCTTTCTTACATAAAAATTTGCCGAGTTGATAATTTAAACCGCACGTGCGAAATGCTCAAAAAAAATAATATCTGGATTTGCGGGACGGATTCAATTGGCGAAAATTTTAATAAATTGAGTGATTTTTTTAGGGCTCCAATTGCATTGATAATAGGCTCTGAGGGTGAGGGCATGAGTAGTTCGACCAAAAAACAATGCGATGTTATTGCGTCAATTCCTATGCAAGGTAAAATTAATTCACTTAATGCTTCCGTTGCCGCTGGCATTTTTATGCAAAAAATCGCTGAATTCCGGTAATTTCTCCAGCAGCACCGGGAAAAATTTTTTTAACTTAATTTTTTGGTTCTGGATTGAATCTATTTAATAAAACAGAATATTTTTTTTCATCAGAATTAAGATTATTTTTGATATTTTCAACAACATCGGTTGGTGCTTTTTCTATAAAATTTTTATTTTGCAAGAGATTTTTATTTTTATCTATTCTAATTCTTAAATCTTCGAGCTCTTTTTTTAGTTTTAAATTTAATTCATCTTGATTTGTTAAATCTTGAAGTGGAATCATTATGTTTGCAAAATCAAGAGCACATGTTAAAATTTTATCGTCATTAATTTTTTTATTAATATAAATATTATTAACATCAGCTATTTTTTTTATTTTATCAGAATTTTTTGTTATTAAATCTTCAAATTTTGTCGAAATAAAAATGTTTATTTTTTTATTATGTGGTGTATTCATTTCGTTTCGTTTAATTCTTATCGCACGAATAATTGCAATAATGTTTTCAACGCATTTGCTATCTTGTTCATAATTAAAATTACTGTTAAATTCTGGATAATTTGAAATTGCCAAAGCATTATTATTAAAAAACGACCAGATTTTTTCTGTAACAAATGGAATAAATGGATGTAAAATTTTTAATATTTCGCATAAAACGTAGCAGCAAGTGTTTAAGTTGGATAAATTATTTTTAAAATCTATTTTTGAAAATTCAATATACCAATCGCAGAAGTCATCCCAAAATAAAGAATGAATTTTCTGTATTGTCATGCCAAATTCAAATTTTTCCATATTTTTTTGTATTTCTTGAATAGTATTACTTAGTTTATTTAGCATCCATTTGTCATAGATACTCAAATTTTCGAATTCTATTTTCGAAATAATATTTTCATTACTAATTTTTAAAAATCTTGCCGCATTCCAAATTTTGTTAATAAAATTCCGGCTGCCTTCAATTTTTTTCTCAGAAAATCTTGTGTCGTTACCGAGTGTCAGCCCCGTTACAAGTGTAAGCCTTAATGCGTCCACGCCGTATTTTTCAATAATTTCAATAGGGTCAATACCATTACCTAGAGATTTTGACATTTTTCTGCCTTGTGCATCTCGAACCAAGCCGTGAATTACAACGTTTTTGAATGGAATTTTTCCCGTCAGTTCAATCGAAGAAAAAATCATGCGCGCAATCCAGAAAAATATTATGTCGTAGCCTGTTATTACTAAGTCGGTTGGGTAGCATCTTAAAAATTTTTCTGGAATTTCTGGCCACCCCAAGACCGAAAACGGCCATAACGCTGACGAAAACCAAGTGTCTAACGAATCATTATCTTGAAATATATTTTTTGATTTACATTTTTCACAAAAATCAATTTTATTTGGCGAAACTGTTATATGTTCACAATCTTTACAATAATAAGCAGGAATCCTATGCCCCCACCAGATTTGGCGCGATATACACCAATCTTTGATATTATTCATCCAATGCATATAAATTTTAGAAAATCTTTCAGGAACAAAATTTATGCTTTTATCCTCGACTACTTTTATTGCAGGTTTGGCAAGACTTTCCATTTTTAAAAACCACTGTGTGGAAATCAAAGGCTCGATAGTACAATTACAGCGCGAACACTTTCCAACATTATTTTTAATCTTTTCTTTTTTTACCAAAAGATTTTTGGATTCCAACTCATCGATAATAGTTTTTCTTGCTTTTGAAGTTATTAATCCGGAATAATTTCCGCATTTTTCATTTAAAGTGCCATTTTTGTTAATAATATTAACATTTTCCAAATTATGTCTTTGACCTATTTCAAAATCGGCAAAATCATGCGCGGGAGTCACTTTTAACACTCCAGTGCCAAAGTTTTTATCCACGTATTCATCTGCGATGACTTTTATTTTATGACCCGAAATCGGCACGATAACTTCTTTACCAATAAAATTTTGATATCTTTCATCGCTCGGATTCACCGCAACGGCAACATCGCCAAATATTGTTTCCGGTCGAGTTGTGGCAACGACCAAAAATTTTTTAGCATCATTATGTAAAAAATATTTAAGATAAACAAGTTCGCTTTCGGATTCCTTAAAATCAACCTCAATATCGGATATCGAAGTGTTGCAATTCGGGCACCAGTTAACGATCCGCTTGCCTCTGTAAATCAATTTTTTATTGTAAAGCCTAACAAAAAACTCATTAACAGCCTTTGAGCAGCCTTTATCAAGAGTAAAACGCTCTAAACTCCAATCGCACGAAGCGCCAAGTTTTCTTATCTGCTGAGTAATTTTGTTTCCGTATTTATTTTTCCATGCTAAGCATTCTTCCATAAATTTTTCATAACCTAGCTTAGTTTTTGAAACTCCCCGTTTTTTGAGCATTTCAACTACTTTGGCCTCGGTTGAAAGCGCCGCATGGTCAGTGCCGGGAATCCAAAGGATTTCGTAGCCCGTCATGCGCTTATAGCGGGCTACTAAGTCTTGTAAAGTTAAATCCAGTGCATGCCCCATATGAAGTGCACCGGTAATATTTGGCGGAGGCATTACAATGGTATAAACTTTTTTCTTAGATTTCTCATCAAACTTAAAAAATTTATTATTTTCCCAAAAATCATAAATCTTTTGTTCAGTTGAGGATGCATTATAAGATTTTTCTATAATATTTTTTTTATTTTCCATTAAATTTCTCCGCCAATATATTTTTTATTTTAGATTAAAAATTAATAAATTATACTATTCTGAAACAATTTGCTGAATTAAAACCAAATTCTCATTAGGAACTTGATAAAATTTAAATCCATTTTTGCCGTCATTTTTTTTGATTTCTTGCTTTAAATTATTATTATTTTTAGAATTCGAAGCAAAGATTTCAATATTAGAATCATTGATAGTGCCAAGATCAAATCTTGATCCCGAAACGCTGCCATCAATTATGGCTTGCATATTTTCGTTTAAAGTGTTAATAGCGTTGGCATCTTTAATTTTAAAACTATAGTCAAAATCTTCAAATCTAAACAAGGTATCTGTTGTAAATTGAAGTTTTGCTTTATTTTGTTGAGATTTTCTATCCATATAGTAAAAAATATTTCTAACCAAAGGTCCGCGGTTTAAATTTTCAGTATCTCTATATTTTACGCTTAATAATTCATCTTGATTAATTTCATCCGCGCACGCTTTTCTGATTTTCGTAACGCTATTTAAAAATTGTTTTTTGTTGCCGTCGTATAAATTAGACGAATTTACTTTAGCGATTGTATTTTCAAAATTATTGGATTTAAAACTATCGTCAGTAATTTCTTCCGCTGACGAAAAAGCTATTGCAATTTTGCCGCCAACAACACATATAGAGCTGCCTCTGAGTTTGCTTATTTTACAATTTTCGATGGTTTGAGATCTTTTTATAAATCTACAAACATCTTTAGTAATATTATATACTAAATTCCCACCAAGAAAAGCACAGGTGCCAAGAACCATTGCATCGACAACTTCGCCGGCAACAATTTTACCTAAAACTCTTTCGTGGTGTTTTAATTTTTTGTCTATACGCGAAGGCTCGCTTACAGATACAGCGGGTTTGTTTTCAATCGTTTTATCTACTGCATTTGAACAGCTCCCCGCCATAATGCTGAAAGCAAAACTTGTCGCAAAAATTTTTCTGAGCTTAAACTTATCACTATTCATAAAAAATCACCCCTTTAAAATTTAAAATATACCACAACGTTTGGTGAAAACCAAACTTATTTTACTATACTACAAAATGATAAAATAGTCAACACCTTCGATAAAAAAATTGTAGATTATAGCTAAAAATTTTGATTATAATACAGTAAATGTATTCAAAAATGGCAAAAAAATAAAATTTTCTGATAGTGCCGGTAGGGTGCTTTTTTGCTCATTTATTTATTATGTATTACTTATTTTGTAATTTTTTTTATAAATTGCGGAAAAATCTTGACAAAAATAAATCTGATGATATAATTTAAAACGAAAGCTTGTAATTGTAATGGCTTTCAAAAATTAAATTTTAAGGAGGAGATCTTTATGAGTAGATCTAAAAACAAAATCGCGGTTACAACATTATTGAGTGCACTGGCTTGCAGTGCAACGGCTTCGGCGGCTGGTCAGAACGGAAAAGACATCAAGAGTGTGGAATCACAAACATCTTTTTCAACAAGAAAAAGTTCAGAATCAAGTATCAAGTCGGCGAGAAGCTTTGAAGGGGCAAGATCTTGGTTTCAAAAAATACCTACTTGGGCAAAAATCACAGCATTAGTTAGCGCACCTATTTTGACAGCTGAAATTTACAACGAAATTGCAGGGGCAGTCAGCGGTAAAGAGTGGTATTTGGGTAAATATTCTTTTGTAAATCTCGCTCGAGGTAAAGGCGAAGATGAAAACCCAGAATCAAATAAAAATCCAAATATTGTAGAAAAAAGTGAAAACCAGGATGAAACCAGTAATAACATCGATGATAAAAGCAAAGATAATACATGTTTAGGCGCAGCGCCTAGTAGTTTAACAAAAGAACAAGAAGAACAATTAGGTGTTGTATTAGGACAATTTAAAGAGGCAGGTAAGGCGTCTCCCGGATTATATGAAAAATTTGAAGAAAAGTTAAAAGATGCTTTGATAAAAATTATTAAAGGAAAGTTTAAAATTGTTGCTGACGAGGGTGTTAAAAGTTATGCGGAGAAATTTATTAATTTTGTTAAAGGGAAAAATGGCGATTATGGGGTTAAGATTTTTAAATCAGATGATAGTTTTGTAATAAAAGTAAGTGACAATGAATTAGCAAAAAGGTTTGCCATATCGATCAATAACGACAAATTACAAATTGGTGAGAATTTTATATTACTAACTTGAAATTGACCTCCGGCAATTGCCGGAGATTTTTATATTTTTTGTATTAATTATATAATTTTAATAATTCAGAAAGTTTGGTAAAATCAGCAACCAAAGAATTTGGTTTGTTTATGGGGTCATCTTTTATGAGCGGCACCAAATAGATGTTTTTTGTATTTTTAGCTTTGGCCAGATTTTGAGCAGAAGCACCTAGGCCATCGTTGCTTGCAAAGCAGATGACTATTGGTTTTTCCACACGTAACATAGACTTTACAGCCATGGTTACGGGCGTATCAGTTATCGCGTTCACAATTTTTGCAAGAGTGTTACCGGTGCATGGGCAAATTGTTAAAATATCAGCCATATTTTTAGGCCCAATCGGTTCGGCGCCTTCGATGGAATCGATAGCTTTTTTGTCGCATAATTCTTCTAATTTTTTTCTTATATCTTTTGCTTTGCCAAATCTTGTGTCAATTTTTGCAACATTAAACGAAATTATTGGTAAAATTTCATAATTATCTTTTATTTTTTCAAGTTCATTTAGTGCATTTTGTATATTGCAAAATGAGCCGCACATCGCGAATGCTAATTTTTTTTTATTCATTTTAAACACCACTATTTATAATATTTATTATTGATTCTTTTATTATTTCCGCAGCATATTGTGGAAAAAACTTGCCGGGAATTCCTAATGCCAAAATATGTTTAAAATTTGCGCATAAACTTTTATCAATTCCCGGTTTGGAGGCAACCTCCAAAAATACAGTGTTTTTATCAAAATTTTTTGTATTTTTTTCATTAAAAATCATTTTAGGAACGGTATTTACAACAAAATCAGGGCAAATATTAAAATTTTCTAAAGAACTTAAAGCAATTGCGCCTGTTTTGTTTATCCAGAAAAAATCTTCTAATTTATTGCCAAGAACATAAACTTCTGCTTCTAATGAAGTTAGCATTTTAGTTAAATTTTTGCCTATTCTGCCAAATCCTGTTATTAATATTTTCGCTTTATTTACAGGTTTTTGCAAATTTTCATATAAAATTTTCATAGCTCCATGAGCAGTTAACTCTGCATTTTTTAGTAAAAAAAGTTTATTATCGGAATAATCGTAAATTTTATTGTTTATTTTAATATTATTTGGGATAAAATCTTTTCTGCCGCAAAATACTAAAGAATTTTTTGGCAAATTTGAAAAAAAATCGTTTAATAAAATTCTTGAACCTGTAATATGTTGCGCATCACGAGTGACAGGAATTGGTAAAACTTCGATTGACGGGATATTGAGATTTGTAATTTTTTCATTTATTAACATATTTTGCAAAAAATTCATTCTGGGTTCACCAGTCCAAACATTCCATTTCATCATTTCTCCAAAAGTATTTTCTTTATATTTTATCATATTAACAAATAAAAAGAAATGTGAAAAACAAAAAACATTAAAATATCATAAAAATGGCTTGTAAAAATTATAAAATTAAAAACAGACTTCTTTCGAAACTATAGCTATTCCAAAAGATATATGTAATAAAAATATAGTATACAGTATAGATTTAAGAGAAATGGTATTAAAATGCATAAACGAAGGAAATAGCTTGATAAAAGCAAAGGAAATCTTTAAAGTATAGGGGTAGAAAAAGTTAAAAAAAGGAACTGGAAGTTTACAGAAAAGGAATTAAAGAATTTGAAACTAGCAAAGCAGAGCAAGAAAAGAAGCCATAATTTTCAAAAAAATCAATAGTTGCCGGAGGAAATGATGTAAAGCTTTTATTATAAAACTATCACTTCAATTTATTTTCAGCAATGCCTTTTAATAAAAATTAATCAATTCTTTTCTTGCCCCAAAAAAAGAGTGCGATAGTTCCAGGACCGGTATGGCTGCCGATCGTTGTGCCTATATCATTAATTTGCACTTTCCCGTTTAAATTGCTAAAATCTTGTTCTACAAGTTCGGCAACAACCTTGGCATAGCTATAAAATGCAGAGTGCGAAATGTAGCACTTGTCATTATAATGCAAACCGCCGTCAGCGTAAAGCTTCATTTGTTCAATCATTCTGTCGATTACTCTAATTTTCCCCCTTATTTTAAACCTTGGAATAAGTCTACCTTCACTATCCATATTTAAAAGAGGACAAATATTTAAAATTTTACCAACGGCTCCCGCAAACTTCGAAACTCTTCCGCCTTTTATATAAAAAGTTAAATCGGTCGAAAAAAACCAGTGATGCATTTTTAATTTGTTATTTTCTATCCATCTATAAAGTTCTTCGATTTTCATTCCGGAATCCCGAAGATCTGCTAATTTATCCATTATCAAGCCATATCCTGAAGATGCTGCCAAGGAATCTACGATATAAATCTTTCTTTCAGGGTACTTTTCCGAAAGCATTTTTTTTGCTACCAATGCGGTGTTAAATGCTCCCGAGAGACCCGACGACATCGATAAATGTATTATATCTAATCCATTTTTCAAAAAATTTTCAAAATAAGCTTGAAACTCTCCTAAACTTACCTGTGAAGTCCTGGTTTCGGCGCCATTTTCCATAGATCTATAAAATTCCGGAAAAGGTATGGTCTCCCCAAAATCGTCATAATATTGTTTTCCATCTAATTCATAGTGAAAACAAATATAGTTTATATCCCTAGCTTCAAAATGGCTTTTTTTTAAATCTGCAGTGGAGCAGCAACTAAGTATGTATTTGTTCATTTTATAACCCAGATCATAAATTTGTAGACTAAATTGTCAAGTTAATGGGCATTATATGGTATAAATAAAAAAAAGTAAAGTAAGTTCTTGGCAGGGTATTGCTAACAGTGCATAGAAACAAAAGAATCACGGCATCAAAACAATAGACTTCTTTCAAAACCAGTAATATATATCTCTCTGGCGCCGCCGAAGAGGTAAATGCAAAAAAGCTATTACTAAACCAAAAGAAAAACGGGTCATGCGCTAAGATAGTTTAAAAACGCAAAAACTTCAGTTTCATGGACTCAAAAAATAGTAATATCAATTGTTTATTTTATTCAATTTTCGGCATAAACTACCTTAGGCCATAACCAGAAAAACGACATAAAGAGAAAGAGGTGAAGTTAGAACCCGTATTCACAAAATGAGATAAAAGTGATAAAATAGGAATTATGAAAAATAAAATAGGAATTATGAAAAAAGAAAATAGGAAGTCTTACCCGAGCGAGCTAACAGATAGTCAGTGAAAAGAGGTAAAACCACTGTATACGGGAATATGAAAATGCGAATGGAGCAAAAGGGAACTATAGTGTTTTCATTTGAAAAGGGTAATACGTTGCCTTGAAGAGTTTAGTTTCTCTCCGGCCGGCGGCTGGAGAGAGTACCCTTTTTGGTATTCAAAACCCCCGGCTATGCCGGAAGCTGCTTTTTAGTAATACCTCATTTGAAATAATATTGGGTTTCATATAAAATAGCTCAATAGTTTTTATATTTTCCTGCCGGGTGCGCGGACTGCGTCCATATAACCCTACGATTTTTTATTTGGGAGTCTTATTCTACGGCTTTTGAATTGTAGGCCTGCTTTTAAAGTTCAGGAAACGCGAGATTGCTGAGAAGACACCCACCTGCTAGTTTGGTAGCAGGTTATAAAGGATGCGATACGGCTTGGTGGGATTTTGGGTGTTTTATGATAGAATTTGAAGAAATTATTTTAAATTTAAAAGAAATTAATGAAAAGCTTTCTAATTTAAAAAGTGCTGTAAATTTTGATGAAAATTCAAAAGTCCTTTTAAAATTAGAAAATAAAATTTCTGAGCCCAATTTTTGGAACGACCAAGAAAATTCTGCTAAAATTTTGGATGAACTGAAAATTGTTAAGAAAAAAGTTGAAGGTTTTAAAAATCTTGAAAAAAATTTTAATGAAATTTATGATTTTGTTAATCTTTGCGATTCAGAAAATGATATTTCTTTTATAGACGATATACAAAATGATGTGAATAATTTAATTAAAAATCTGGAAGATTTCACGGTTGAAACACTTTTATCAGGTCCTCACGATAGAAATAATGCAATTTTAACTTTTCATGCGGGTTCCGGCGGGACTGAGGCTCAAGACTGGAACGAAATGCTTTACAGAATGTACTGCCGCTGGGCTGAAAAGAACCAAAAAAGGGTTAAATTGCTTGATTTTCTAGATGGCGAAGAAGCTGGGCTTAAAAGCGTTTCGATTCTAATCGAAGGCGAAAACGCTTATGGTTTATTAAAAGGCGAAGCGGGGGTTCACAGGCTCGTCAGAATCTCGCCGTTTGATGCTTCCGGTAGGCGCCATACTTCTTTTGCGGCGGTCGAAGTCATACCTGAAATCGACGAAAAAATTACCGTTGAAATCTCGCCGGATGATATAAAAATGGACGTTTTCAGGGCAAGTGGGGCAGGGGGACAACATGTTAACAAAACCTCTTCTGCCGTCAGGCTCACGCATATTCCGACCGGAATAGTCGTCAGCTGCCAAAATGAGCGTAGTCAAGTGCAAAATCGTGAGCAAGCTATGAAAATGTTAAAGTCTAAATTACTCGAAATAAAAGAACGAGAGCAGCTTGAAAAAATCGAAGATATAAAAGGTGTTCAAAAAGAAATAACCTGGGGCTCACAGATCAGGTCTTACGTTTTTATGCCGTATACTTTGGTCAAAGACCACCGAACAGGCGTTGAAATTGGTAACGTTCAGGCTGTTATGGATGGCGATATAAATAAATTTATAAATGCTTATCTTAAGAGAAGTGCAAAATGAAGACTTTATTGTTAAATTCAGCAGAAAAAGCTGCAGATTTTTTGTTAAAAGGCGAAGTTGTAGCGATTCCAACCGAAACGGTTTATGGCTTGGCGGCCGATGCTTTGAATGAAAATGCGGTGAAAAAAATTTTTGAAGCTAAAGACAGACCAAGTGATAATCCATTGATAGTTCATATTGCAGATTTCGAAGAAATTTATAATTTTACGCAAAATCTGCCAAAAGAAGTCGAAGTTTTAGCAAAAAAATTCTGGCCAGGACCTCTTACAATTATTGTAAAAAAAAATAATATAATTCCGGATATAGTAACTGCAGGGCTCGATAGCGTTGCGATAAGAATGCCAGATTTGAATATAACAAGAGATTTAATAAAATTATTAAACCGACCTTTGGCAGCGCCTTCGGCAAATTTATCGGGCAGACCAAGCCCGACTTCGTATAAACATGTTCTAAACGATTTGGATGAAAAAATTCCTGCAATTTTAATGGGTCCGGACTGCACTGTTGGTGTGGAATCAACTGTTATAGATTTGACGTCTAACCCAATTTGTTTGTTAAGACCCGGTAAAATTACCGCCGAAGAAATCTCGAATGTAATAAATAAAAAAGTTTATGTTGATAAATCGGTTGACCACTTGATTTCTGATTTGAAAGATGTAAAATCACCAGGTGTGAAATATAAACATTATTCTCCCAAAACTCGCGTTATTTTAGTGAAAACTGACAAGAACAAATTTGCTAAATTCATAAACTCCAAGCCCGAATGTGTTGCGATGGCTTTTAATGAAGATGCCGAGTTTATAAAAAATCCAAATTTTATTTCATATGGCTCGGAAAATTCGCAGACTCAGCAGCTAAGCAGGCTTTTTGATGCTTTAAGAAAGATAGACAGTTACAATAAAAAACTTGCATATGTTCGTATTTCGGAAGACAAAGAAAAATTAAATCTTGCAGTTTTTAACAGACTTTTAAGAGCTGCGGCGTTTAATGTTATTGACTTAAATTAACAATTGGATGTGAAAAAATATTTGAAAACAAAACGACTTGTGTTCATAATTTTATTTGTTATTTTTGCCGTTGCTTGTGCGATTTTTGTCATAAAATTTAAAAAAAAATCGACGGTGGAAGAAACTAAAGTGGTTCAAAACGACAGTTATGATTTTTTGATTTATAACACAGAACCCGAATTACAGGAATGCTTTGAAAAACTTGCGGATGAATACAGGAATATTTCGGGGATTGTTCCGGCGGTTTCGCTTAAAGAATCTGAAATGCTTTACGATTTTAATTCGGAAAATACTCCACCCGATATTTTTATGGTTAAAAATTTTGATGAGATGAAAGTTCAAACGCAATATGGCAATATTCTTGACTTTATGAATGCTTCGGAGAAAACGTTTCAGGAAGTTGTTAAAAATATTCCTCATATTTTGCAGGCGCAGGTTAACGAAATTAATAACTGCGGAATCCCTTTAAACGTCAGCGGTGCAGGTTTTGCGGTTAATCAAAAATTAATGGCGTCTATTTTTGGTGAAGAAGCCTATAAAAATGTTATAAATGACTTAACAACGTGTTCTTATGAAGACTTTGTAAATTTTGTTAAAAATATAAAATCATCATTTGTTACTTTAAATAATAAAAATTATAATATTAATCAGGCGGCTGCAAAGAATTTAGAAGCTGTATTTTCTTTTCATATGGAATCCCCACTTTCTAAGATGTTCAATAATGTTTTTGCTTTGGGCTTTGAAAGTCCATCGGAGCTATCAAGTGCGGCAAATTTATCTAATATGCAGGGCAAATTTGCAAATTGGCTGCATATGCTCGACTTAATAACTTTGAATTCTTACATTAAAAGAGGCAACGATTTTGTCAGTTTAGAAAAAAATTCAAAATCCAAGGCCATAAAGGAATTTTCTGAGGGCAAAACTTTATTTTTAATCGCAAGTGATAAAGATTATTATGATATTAAGTCTTGCAATTCAGAGGCCGCTTCGCATTTAACTTTTATTCCGTTTAAATTTTTGTGCGAAAAAGATGAAAACAAAGATTTAAATACAAATCTTACGGTTTTCTGCCCGTATTATTTTATGATTAATGCAAAATCGTCAAAATTAAAAATGGCGCAGGATTTTTTAACTTGGATTATTTCTTCTCCGGTTGCAAGAAAATTACTTTTGGAAGAAGCAAATTGTGCTTTTTATGATTCACGTGACCCGGGAACAATTGAAAATACGCTTTCAAGAGCGTCGGTAAATTATTTACAATCCGAAAATGCTATTATGCCGGTTTTTCAAGGAATAAAAAAAACTTGGCTGAATTTAATTTCTCAGCAATTAATAAAAAGATATTTTAATACAAATGTTTGGGGGAAATTATATTATGACAGTTTTGATAATTTTTGTATAAAAAAATGGGGAAGTAGTTGATGAAAGGATGAAAATAAATGATTTTACAACCTATTGATGCCGGAATTTTATCCATAGTGCCGCCTTTAATTGCGATAGTTTGCGCATTATTTTTAAAAGAAATTCTCTCTTCACTATTAGTTGGCATATTTGTTGGCACTTTAATATATTCATTTTTTTCGAATTTGGGTTTTGTATATTCAATAAAGCTTATTTTTGATTTTATACTGGAAAATTTGGCGCTAAATGCCGATGTTATAGTTTTTACTTCGCTTTTAGGAGCAATTTCGCAAATAATGATAGACGCCGGAGTTGCTTCATGTTATACAAAATGGTCTGAAAAAAGGATAAAAAATAAAAAATCCGCACAGCTTTCAAGTATGCTGCTTTCGCTTATTTGCTCCATTGACGATGCGTTTTTGTGTTTAACAGTCGGCAACGTTATGCGGCCGATAATGGATAAAAATAAAGTTTCGAGGGCCCGATTTGCTTACATACTTGATATGATGGCATCGCCTATGGTTATTTTAATGCCGATTTCAAGTTGGGCTGCGGCGATTGTTGCCTGTATGAACACAGCCGGGATTTCGGGTATGAAAATATTTTTAAAATCAATTCCACTTAATTTTTATGCGATTTTTGCTATTTTTTTGGCTATTTTGTCCTCAATCCGAGGTAAAAACTTTGGAATTATGAAAAAATTTGAAGAAAATGCCGAAAATAATAACGACATTTCGGCTGATTCGAAAACTTTATCAGAGAAAAATCAAAAAACGAAATCTGACGGAAAAATTTTTGAATTGATTCTGCCTGTTTTGGTTCTTATTTTGGGTGCGATTTTTATTTTATTTGATAGTGGGGGATTTTTTTCAGGGGAATCTAAAAATTTTTCAGAAATTATAGGCAGTGCAAATTCTAGTTTGGCGCTGAACTTTGGTTCACTTTTTTCAATATTAATTTCTCTTATTATATTTGTACCAAAAAAACTAAAATTTGCAAAATTTATGGATTCAATTTGCGAAGGGATTAAATCCATGACTTTTATAAATGTCATGTTAGTTCTTGCGTGGAGCATGACTGCGATATGTAAAAATTGTCTTTCGACTGGTGATTATATTAAAAGTGTAATTTCTTCATGCAGTCTTTCAGAAACGCTGGTACCTTTTGTTTCTTTTGTTATTTCTATGTTTTTATCATTTTCAATTGGTTCATCATGGGCGACTTTTGGGATATTGATACCCATAATTGCAAATGTGGTGTCTTTTATGGATCCTTTAATTATAGCGCTTTCGATGGGAGCGATATTATCGGGTTCGATTTCGGGAGTAAATTGTTCACCGGTTGCAAGTATGGGACTTTTGACTTCGACCGGTTCGGGTTGCAAGCATCTTGACCACATTTCAAGCCAAGTTCCGTATGTTATTTTAACTTCGGTTACTGCGGCAATCGGGTTTATTTTAGCACCGGTTATAAAAAATATTTTTGTTTTATATTTGATTTTAATTTTTATAATAACCAGTGTTTATTTTTTGCTTTCGAGGAAAAAATCAACGCGATAAAATATTGAGTATTGCAGAATATGAAAAAGCAGCCTCCGGCATAGCCGGAGGAAATGATGTAGATCTTTTATATTGTTAATTCATACATGGAGATAATCATTCTATGAATCTGTTATTTTTATGCAATTTTAACAATGCCAAAGTTTTGTAATTATTGACTTTCAAAGTGTAAAAAATACTGATACTGACAAAAGAAAAGGCTATGATGCTGGAAAAAATTTTTGGAATCAAGTATATCACATTGCCGTTGATTCACAAGTTTTGCCGCGTGCGATAAACGTAACTACTGCGGACGTTACAGACCACAATGGTACGATTGAACTTTGGTTACTCAGGCGAAATTTTTGCGAATGAAGTTCACAAAATAATTAGTTCAAAAGTTGAAATTATTAAGAGAAATGATATCCACAAATTTTCCGTTATTCCCAAGTTTTGGGGTGTCGAACGCACTTTTGCTTGATTTGAAAAATTTCACATAATTTGAAAAAATTATGAATGTTTTCTTTTATCCAGTTTACTTTTCATGTCCCCCTCTTTAATTTATATTTTAATTAAAAGATTTTAAATAGGTTCTAAACATCATTTTTCCTTTTCCATGTCTATTTAACACACTTCTTTGCACTCCCGGGTTTTTGAACATTTTTTGACTTAAATTCTGATATTCTTACTTGACTTTTGGAGATATAATTTATAGAATGAAAATTGTTTGTGCTTTGCGGTGCGCTGCAGGCGATGGCGGTGTAACATGAAACATGTCAGGTGGGAAACCAAGCAGCATTAAGTGTGATTATCGGGTGTCGATTTTACAGCGTACCGCAGAGTACAAAACTGAAAAAGTTTAAAAGTTATTAAACAAAGTTTATTTATATCATAGTTTTAATTGTATCGCTGGCACCACCGGAGAGTGTAATAATCTAAAAAAATATTTTAGGAATAAATCATGGGTAAATTAGTAAAAAATATTACTTCGATTGACAAAGATTTTAGCAAATGGTACACAGATGTCGTGATTAAAGCTGAGCTAATTGATTACTCAGCGGTGCGCGGCTGCAATATTTTAAGACCTTACGGATATGCAATCTGGGAAAATATAGTAAATATTCTTGATAAAGAATTTAAAAATTTAGGGGTCGAAAACGTCTCGATGCCAATGTTTATCCCCGAAAGTTTGCTGCAAAAAGAAAAAGATCACATAAAAGGCTTCGCACCAGAAGTTGCTTGGGTAACTTTGGGCGGCAGCGAAGAATTATCAGAAAAATTATGCGTCAGACCTACTTCGGAAGTCCTGTTTTGCTCGCACTTTCAAAAAATAATAAATTCCTGGCGGGATTTGCCCAAATTATATAATCAATGGTGCTCGGTCGTCAGATGGGAAAAAACTTCGCGGCCATTTTTGCGTTCTGTCGAGTTCCATTGGCAAGAAGGTCATACTGTTCATGAAAATTCTCAAGAAGCTAAAAATTTTACTTTAAAAATTCTTAATTTATATAAAAATTTTTTCGAAAATATTTTGTGCATTCCGGTCATTTTAGGGCAAAAAACGGAATCAGAAAAGTTTGCGGGCGCCGAATTTACATATACGGTTGAATGCATGATGAAAGACGGAAAAGCTTTACAGTCGGCAACAAGCCACTATTTCGGCAATAGTTTTGCCAAGGCTTTTGATATTAAATTTACTGATAAAAATAACAAGGAATCGTTTGTATATCAAACTTCGTGGGGGCTTTCGACCAGAGTTATCGCTTCGGTTATCATGACCCACGGCGACGATGACGGTCTGGTTTTGCCGCCGGATATTGCGCCGATTCAAGTTATAATTATTCCTATAAATTTAAAAAATAAATTAGTTCTGGAAAAATCGCGTGAAATTTTAGATATTATAAAAAATAAACTAAAATTAAGATGCAAAATCGATAGTTCTGAACAGACTCCCGGATGGAAATTCGCAAATTATGAGATGAAAGGCGTGCCAATAAGAATTGAAATCGGTCCGCGTGATATCGAAAATAATCAGTGTATTTTGGTCAGACGCGATAATCATGAAAAAATAACGTGTAGATTTGAAGATTTATCTGAAAATATTGAAAAATTAATTTTAAATATTAAACGAAATATGTATAAAACAGCTTTGATAAATCGTGATAATAAGATAAAAATTTTTGAATCAGAAAAAGATTTTGAGAATTTCAAAGGCTTTATAAAAATGCCGTTTTGTGAAACTTTGGAATGTGAAAATAATATCAAGCAAAAATATGCTTTTACTACAAGGTGTATTCCATTTGAAAATTCAAGTATTTCTCCGGAATTGCCAGATAGTACATGCCCAATCTGTGGAAAAAAAGCTAAGAATTATGTTTATTTTGCAAAGGCTTACTAGGTTTTGTATAACGCCGGAAAGTATGCTTGCACATTCGATGAAAATACATATAGAACCGGCATTTCTCCGGCACCGCCGGAGAATGCTAAATCGACAAAAATACGTAAAAAAGGTTTTTTGAATATGATTAAATTTAATTTTTTAAAATCATTGTGGTTTTGGTTAGTTGTTTTAATACTTTTTTCTTTTGGAATAATTTTATACACAATCAACAAAAATAAATCAAATAACATTTTAATTTTATCAACGATCAGGCCGATTACGTTGGCGCTAGATAATATTCTGGATGGTATTCCGAACGTGGAAATTAAAGAAATAAGCAACAGTTATATGACAAATCACATATGCTTTCATGATTTTTCTTTGACGCCCAGTCAGGCTCTAGATATCGAGCGCGCCAAAGCTATTGTAATTAATAATATATTGTTCGAAACTTTCATTAATAATTTAATTAAAGACAAAAAAAATATAAATTTATTTGATTCCAGTAAAAATATCGAACTTTTAAAAAGTGGTGAACGTACCAACCCATATATTTGGATGTCGTTTACGGGTTATATTAAGCAAATAAAAAATATTGCAGAATTTTTAAAAACTATTTTTAGTGATAAAAGTGAAATTATAAATAAAAATACTGAAAATTATATTTTTAAAATCGAAAATAAATTAAATAAATATAAAAATGATTTTGAAAAATTCAAAGGCAAGAAAGTAGCAATGTTTTCTGACGAATTTGATTATATGCTTTTAGAACTAGATTTAATTCCTGTGCACTTGTTTGATAATCATATACATGAAGAAACAATTTCGGCTAAAAATATAAGCGATGCGATAGAAAAAATTAAAAAAAATAAATTTGATTTTTATTTGGTTTCAAATCAAAATAAAAAACATCTGGATTTGATAAATGCAAGCGGCACAAGAGATATAAAACTTAGTTTAATAACAAATTCAGATGATATATATATTGACAAAATGAGTGAAAATATTGAAAAACTTTATGAGGCGTTATTAAATGCAAAATATTAAAAAATGCAACTGCAGCGTTAGACTTAAAAATATTTTTGTAAAAGATAATAATCAAATATTATTAAATAACATTTCTTTACAAGTAAATCATGGCGAAATTTTGGCACTCATAGGAAGAAACGGCTCTGGCAAAACTACGCTTTTAAAAGCTATATTGAATCGTATTCCGTACACCGGGAATATATCTTTTTTTAACTCGCTCGGCGAAAAAATTAAAACACCTAAAATTGGTTACGTACCGCAAAAATTAAATTTTGAAAAAAATACACCGCTCACAGTTCTGGAATTTTTTGCTTCTAATATGAGTAAAATTCCAATTTGGTTTAAAATAAGCACTAATATTTTTAATAAAATATATAATATTTTAAAAAAATTTAATATTGAATATCTGATAAACAATCCAATAGCAAACATATCCGGCGGAGAATTGCAAAGAGTTTTATTGGCATTTGCTTTAGAACCTGTTCCGGACATTTTAATACTCGATGAACCGTCATCAGCGCTTGACAAAAAAGGAGTTGAACTTTTTTATTCAGTAATCACCAAAATGCGCCAAGAATATCATATGCCTGTAATACTTGTTTCACATGATTTAATACAAATTCAAAAAAATGTAACAAAATATGCATTGATAGAATCAGGAAAAATCATTGAAAATTCTATTATTGAAAATTTAAAAAACAGCGAAAAAATAAAAGATATCTTCGGAATTTAAAATACTTAAAAATTAGGCAACAATTCTCTCCAGCACTTCCGGAGAGGAAGTCTGATCTTTTCACACAAAAAATCGAAAATACCGGTTGATATTTTCAAAATTTTATGATATAATAAGAATATGACTTGGTCGTGGGTTCATCATTAATTTATAATTTTATAATGATAACAACCACGTTAGTTCCGCGGTTGTTATTTTTATTTTGTCTTCTAATTTGTATAACAAATTTAATTATATCAAATAAAAATTGAAGAAAATAAAATAATAAATTTAATAAAATGAGGATAAGGCATTGCTAAAAGTGGATATATGTTAATGATTCATAGAAGTTATTAATGTAGCAACAAAAGATTTACATCATATTCTCCGACGCCGCCGGAGAGAATGCTTCTGATTTAATTTTTAAGTTTCGAAAGAAGTCTATTCCATGCAATTTTACCTCTTTTTATATCATTTTTCTTTTAGTTTAGCAATAACTTTTTGACATTCTCCCGCCGGAGGAGAGTTTTTGTTTTAATCTAATGCCAATCTGTCATTGATCTTGTCCCAATTCGAAACCTGATGCAATTAATTTTTTTTTCATTCTTTAACAGTGTTGAACTTAATTCAACCAAAAATGAGCCTTTATCGTTACCAAAGAAAGAGCTAAATAGATTATCGTTTTCTTTATTATTATTAGGAGGAGGGCTTCCATCTTTGATAACTAGAGTTAATTTATTTTCTTGGTCTCCTGGAACTGTAAATGTAAATTTACAACCGCCCTTATGTGTAAATTTAATACATTTATCGTCTAAATTTATTTCGCCGTCAAAAATATCGGTAAAATATTTTAAAATAATATTTAAATATTGTTTACAATCTTCAATTTTTGTTGTGATTTGTTTATCTGTAAATTCTAGCTTTTCAAATTTATTTTCAAGGCAACCGTTGATTATCATTTCCGCTACAATTTTTGTCAATTCATTATAACTTCTACCTCCCAAGCTATCATAAATGTAAGTATCTTCGTTTGCTTTATCTTTTTGCTTTTTGATACAAGAATCAATTTTTGTATTCATTATTTTTAAAATATTTTCATTTATTTTTTTCTTATTTTTTGGTTGTTCTTGCTGTTTAACATTATTATATTCATTCAAATTTTGATTTAATTTTTTTTGCATGTTTTTCGGCTGATTATCCAAAATATTCCCATTATTTTGTTTATTTTCTCCATTATTCTCTTTTTTAAAATTTTGATTTTTATTACTATTTTGTGATTTATTGATAAGATTATTATTATTTGCATCGCTGATTACATTATTATTTTCTTTATTATTTTCTGGAATATTTTTCTCATTATCTTTATTATTTTTGTTTTTTAATAAGCACGCCGTTGTAATTACTACTGTGGCAAGGGTAGCAACGCCAACACTACCTAAAATAGCAAGTTTTTGTATTTTACTGCGGTTTTCCCACCAATTTAAAAACCTACCTTGTTTTACGGATGTAATCATTTTCGAATTTTGACATTTATTTATGTCCGTCGCCGAGGTTTTACCGCTTAAAGTAGATGCGAACGCAAGCGCGAGTGCTATTTTCTTTTTATAAGATTTTTTCATAAAAAACACCTCAATAAACCAAAATTTATAAGTTAAATATATCATTCCCTTCGAACTAGGCATATTGTATTACTTTTACTTGAAAAAAGCAAGAAGAAAAACCTGCATATATTTTTGTATTAGATGTCTTTCAAAACTTGAAAATTAAACCGTAAATACTCTTTCAGGCATCGGAAAGAATATCTATATTTTGCATTGCCTACGGCAAAGGCATTGATAAAAAATACAATAAATTATATAACACTCTAAAAAGAAACCTGAATTTTTCTCGGTGGTGCTGTAAAAATTTTTCCCAATTAAGTTTTAAATTCATTGACAACAGCAATAATTTCTAATATAATGATATCCGACACAAAATTTTTATCAAGCATATTGGTAATTATAGTAGAATTTTTACTGAATTTAACTTAAAGGAGCAAAATGGATATAAATTATTTGTTGTTTATACAAGACTTAAGAGAAAAATTGCCACCTGCCGTTGAAATTTTTATGGGAATTATTTCAGCAATAGATGTTCACTTTATGGTTATATTGATTCCGGCGTTATTTTATTGGTGTCTTAACAAAAAAAATGGCGAATTTATATTTTTTACGTATTGTTTTGGCGATTTTCTCAATGGAGTTTTAAAATTATCGGTATGTTGTTACAGGCCTTGGATAAGAGACCCAAGAATAATACCCTCAAAATATGCAGTAGCTCATGCCACAGGTTATTCGTTCCCAAGCGGACATTCGGTAAATGCAGGAACAATATTTGTTTCTACCGGCTGGAAGCTTAAAAACCAATATAATCGTGTTATAACGGTTATATTTTTTATATTTGCAGGGCTTGTAATGTTTTCGCGAAATTATTTGGGAGTACATACTCCTCAGGATGTTATTGCAGGAATGCTATTGGGTATTTTTACAATTTGGTTTACAAAAAAATTTTTTGTTTGGACAAAAGATAATCAAAAAAATAATATAATTTCGGTTATAATTATTCTTTTTGTGATATTATGTTCAATTATTTATTTCAAATATAAACCATATCCTATGGATTACGTCGGTGGCAAATTACTTGTAGACCCCAAAAAAATGATGAATGATGCATTTGTTGGCGCCGGTAGACTTGCAGGATTAATTATCGGTTGGATTTTAGAAAAAAAATTTATAAACTTTACCACTGAATGCTCAAAATTAGAAAAAATTATAAGATTTATGATAGGAATTACAATTATAGTTGCAATCAATTGTTGGTTGATACCTTTAATTTTAAATGTTTTTATAGGCGGATCCGGAAAATTTTTAAAAGGTTTTATTCAAATTTTCACCGCTGTTTTTTCAGTGCCTTATCTGTTTATGCCAATTTCAAAGTTGAACTATTTAATGAACTATTTAAAAAAATATAAAACAAAAATATAAAATTTAAACCGGCAGCAGCCGGAGATTGCTTTTAATATCTAACAAAAATCATCTCGAACATCTTATTTTTTACAAATAGTATGAAAAAATTAAAAAACTTTCTCCGGCTGTGTTAAAATATTCTCTCCGGCACCGCCGGAGAGGAGATTTATGATTTAATCTGTTAATCTTCTGAATTTCTCTTCTTTTATTTCTTTTATTCATACTTTATAATTATCACATTGTACCATCAGTTTCGAAAGAAGTCTACTGTTCTATCTATAAATTTATTCAAAATACACAAATTATATTTTAATATTTGAAAAAATATAAAAATCTATCCAGATAAAGGCTTTATTTTTGTTATTATTTGTGATATAATTAAAATGATTAGCTTGTTTGAGCTTTTATCGTTTTATATTCTATCTGAGAGGTGATACTTATGAATTTTATGAAGTTATTATTTGGTAATTACAGTAAAAGAGAACTTAAACGTATACAGCCTATTGTTGACGCTGTTTTATCGCGTGAAAAACAATACATGAACATGGCGGACGAAGAACTCAAAGCCCAGACCCATGTTTTAAAAGAAAGAATAAAAAATGGCGAAACTCTTGATAATATTTTGCCTGATGCTTTTGCTACTTGCCGAGAAGCCGCCGACCGCGCTCTTGGTAAAAGGCACTATCCGGTTCAGATTATCGGAGGAATAGTTCTGCACCAAGGTCGAGTTGCCGAAATGCGCACTGGTGAAGGTAAAACTCTTGTTTTAACTCTGCCAACATATCTTAACGCGCTGACCGGAAAAGGTGTTCACGTAGTTACAGTTAATGACTATTTGGCAAAACGTGACTCTGATTTAATGAGCAAAGTTTATTCGTTTTTAGGTCTTACAACCGGCTTTGTGGGGCATGATATGAGCAATGACCAAAGAAGAAAAGCCTATGCAAAAGATATAACTTATGCAACCAATAACGAACTCGGATTTGACTATTTAAGAGATAATATGGTCCAAAGAAAAGAAGATAGAGTTCAGCGCGGGCATTATTTTGCAATCGTCGACGAAGTTGACTCGATTTTAATCGATGAAGCCAGAACTCCGCTTATTATCTCGGGCGAAGGCGATAAATCAACCGAGCTTTATGCCGTTGCCGATAGGTTCGTAAGGGGTCTTAGAATGACAAAGGTCAAGGAAGTTGACGCCAAAGAAGATAACGACGAACTTTACAAAAATACAGATTATGTGGTTGATGAAAAGGCCAAAAATGCAACTTTGACCCCAGAGGGAATTAAAAAAGCCGAAGAATATTTCCATCTTAATAACTTAATGGACCCTGAAAATTTGACGATACAACATCATATTAACCAAGCTTTAAAAGCGTATGGCGTTATGACTGCCGATATAGACTATGTTGTTCGCGGGAAAGAAGTGTTAATTGTTGATGAATTTACTGGAAGAATTATGCAGGGCAGACGTTATAATGAGGGTCTACATCAGGCAATCGAAGCTAAAGAGGGAGTTGAGATTCAAAAAGAATCTAAAACTTTGGCGTCGATTACATTCCAGAATTATTTTAGACTTTACGATAAATTATCGGGGACTTCCGGTACGGTTGTAACCGAAGAAGATGAGTTCAGAGAAATTTATAAGCTCGATATAGTAGAAATTCCGCCAAACAGACCTGTTAAGCGTATTGACGAATCGGATTTGGTTTACAAAACCGAGCGCGGAAAATTCAGAGCTGTTATAAAAGAAGTAAAAGAAGCACATAAAACAGGTCAGCCGATTTTGATTGGTACTGCGGCAATAGATAAATCTGAGATTTTAAGTCATCTTTTAAGCGAAGAAGGTCTTGAACATCAGGTGTTAAATGCAAAACACCATGAAAAAGAAGCCGAGATTGTAGCTCAGGCCGGTAAAAAAGGCGCTATTACGATAGCCACCAATATGGCAGGGCGTGGAACCGACATTATGCTCGGTGGTAACTCCGAGTTTATGGCAAAGGCGGAGCTCAAACGCATCGGGCTTTCTCCGGAACAAATTATCGAAGCTACCAATGTAGATTTAACGGATGACCCTGAAATTATTAAGCTCAGACAAAAATATCGCGAATTACTTGATAAATTTGCCGAAGATATTAAATCAGATGCCGAAGAAGTGCGCCAAGCCGGCGGATTATATATAATTGGCACGGAGCGCCATGAATCAAGACGTATTGATAATCAGCTCAGGGGTCGTGCGGGACGTCAGGGTGACCCGGGCAGGAGTAGGTTTTATTTATCGCTCGAAGACGATTTGATAAGAATTTTCGGCGGTGACCGTATGTCCGCGATTATGTCGAGATTTAACATAGACGAGGATACGCCATTAGAAGCCAAGATGCTTACGCGCTCTATTGAAAATGCTCAGAAAAAAATTGAGATGCGCAATTTTGCTTCTAGAAAAAGTGTTTTGCAATACGACGACGTTTTGAGTAAACAAAGAGATATTATTTATGCTCAAAGAAACGCTGTTTTGGATGGCGAAGATGTTCACTCAAAAATTTTAGGCATGATAAAGAGCAGTGTAAAAAAAGTTGTTGCCAGATATTTGGCACTTGAGCCCAATAAAGAAAAATGGAACCTTGAGGGCTTGCGCGATTATTATTTAAATTGGGCGCTTGATAAGGATAGTTTGGTGTTTGACGAAGATGAACTTAAAAAGCAGACAATCGAAACGATTTCGGATTTTATTACTAAAAAATGTGAAGAAAAATTTGGATTTTTAGTGGATGATTACACAGAAGAATCGATAAAAAATTTAGAGCGCAGTGTTCTTTTGCAAGTGGTTGATAAACATTGGATGGACCACATGGACGCAATGGAAGAACTTAAGCGCGGTATAGGGCTTCGTGCATATGCTCAAAAAGACCCGATTATCGATTATCGTGTTGAGGGGTTTGATATGTTTGAGGCTATGGTTGACGATATAAAAGAAGAAACTGTTAAATCAATTCTGTCTTTCCAAAATAATGGAAATTCGGGCAATATGTTAGAAGATGACTTTGATAATGTAGAATCATTTATGGATCAATTCAATCAAAAAGTTGCCGAAAATCATAGTACTATAATGGGAGGTTGAAAAAAAAAATAATTTTTTGAAAAAATACTTGATTAAAATAAGTTTTCGAGTATAATTAAAAATAAAGCTTTTAAATTAGCTTGTAAATTAATATTTTAGATATTTTTAATGATTTTAAGGGGGAATTTATTATGTGTGGAT
>JAFSLT010000047.1 GCA_017448285.1 Clostridia bacterium | reverse complement strand
ATAATAATAAATGATTGAGAACAAAAATTTTATATATTCGATAATTGAAAAAGATTTTTCGGAAACAGGAGAGTTTTTTGGTAAAAAAATTCATACACGATTCCCTCCGGAGCCCAACGGCTTTTTGCATATAGGTCACGCTAAGGCTATTTTTATAAATTTTTTGGCAGCTGAAAAATTTGGCGGAGTTTGCAATCTTCGCATGGATGACACAAATCCCAGCAAAGAAGATACGATTTTTGTTGAATCTATAAAAAAAGATATTAAATGGCTTGGATTTGATACTGAAAAAAATTTTCATTATGCTTCAGATTATTTTGAAAAAATGTATGAATTTGCTAAAAAATTAATAGAAAAAGGTTTGGCATATGTTTGCGATTTATCTCCCGAAGAAACAAAAAAATTCCGAGGGGATTTAAAAACCCCAGCAACGAGCCCGTTTAGAAACAGAAGTATTGAAGAAAATCTTGATTTATTTGAACGTATGCGAAACGGTGAATTCGAAAACGGCGCCAAGACTTTACGTGCCAAAATCGATTTATTTTCAGGTAATTTTAACATGCGCGACCCGGTTTTGTATAGAATTATGAAAAAAACTCATCACAGGACCGGCGACAAATGGCCGATTTATCCTATGTATGATTACGCGCACCCGATCGAAGATGCTATTGAAGGCATCACGCATTCTTTGTGCTCGCTCGAATTTGAGGACCATAAGCCGCTTTACGAATGGGTTATAAATAATATTGATATTGAAAATAAACCCAAAAGAATCGAATTTTCGCGTTTGAATCTTGATCATACTGTTATGAGCAAAAGAAAATTAAAATTTTTAGTCGATAAAGAGTTAGTTTCAGGCTGGGATGACCCCAGAATGCCTACGATTTCAGGCTTGCGTCGCAGAGGATTCACGCCGGATTCTATTAAAAATTTTTGCCAACAGATAGGTGTTTCTAAGTCAGTGAGCACGATTGAGTATCAAGTTCTTGAAAATTGTCTACGTGATGAATTAAATCTAAAAGCTAATAGAATTATGGCTGTTTTAGAACCTGTAAAACTTACTATAGAAAATTATCCTGAAAATAAAGAAGAAGAATTCGAAATCGAGAATAATCCCAATGATGAATCTGCAGGCAAGCGAAAAATTATTTTTGGCAAGAATTTGTTTATTGAGCGTTCAGATTTTTTAAAAGAGAAAACTAAAAATTTTTTTAGATTATTTCCCGGTTCTGTCGTAAGGCTCAAATCCGCTTATGCAGTGACTTGCACAGGGTTCAAAGAAGATTCAAACGGAAATATAACAGAAATTTTTTGTAAATATCACCCCGAAACTTTAGGTGGCAAAAATCTTGAAGGAGTTAAGATAAAATCAACTATACATTGGGTAAATGTTAATCATTGTCTTAATTCCCAAGTAAACATTTATGATACACTCTTTACTTGCGAAAGTCCTGAATCTGAAGATGATTTTTTAAAATATATTAATAAAAATTCTTTGAAAATTTTAAAAAATTGCAAGGTTGAGAATCATTTAAGAAATTGCAAATCAGGCGATACTTTTCAATTTTTACGCAACGGTTATTTTTGTTTAGATAAAATTGATGAATCCAGTAGTGCTATGATTTTTAATAAGACGGTATCATTAAAGAGCAGTTATAAAAAAACTTAAATATTTTTTGGCATTACAAAATATAAACTTTCTTTGGAGGCGACGTAGAATACTTTTAGCTTGGTTATTCAATTTCGAAAGAAATCTAATATTTGGACAAAATCAATCATATTTATTGAAAAAGGTGGAAATATGATTGATTTAATTTTTTCGGTTCTGCAACAAATGTTTTTTTTGGCACTGCATATAGTAAATCCTAGCACATTCCCAAAACCATTATCGATAAAAGAAGAAACAGAATGTTTTAAAAAAATAAAATCCGGCAATAAAGCGGCAAAAGATAAATTAATAAACCACAATCTGAGATTAGTGGCTCATATAATAAAAAAATTTAATTTTTTGCAAGAAAATAACGAAGATTTAATTTCTATAGGTACTATTGGTCTTATCAAGGCTGTGAATACGTTTAAAATTGAAAAAGGAATACGTTTTTCAAGTTATGCTTCGCGCTGCATAGAAAATGAGATACTCATGAATATGCGAAGTGCCAAAAAGAGTGTTTTGGATGTTTCTATGTCGGAACCGGTTGAATCTGCTAAATCTGAGAACAGCCTCACTTTGATGGATACAATCGCCGATAAAGTCAGCTTATATGAAAAAATTTTCGATAAGATTGACATTGAAAAACTGAGCTTAAATATTAAAAAATATCTTACTCAAAGAGAGCAAGATGTAATAAATTTAAGATACGGATTAACAAACCAAAGCCCACAAACGCAACAAGAAGTTGCAAGCAAAATTGGAATTTCGCGTTCATATGTTTCAAGAATAGAAAAAAAGGCGCTAAATATATTAAAATCGCATATAAACTAAGTCAAACATCGCTTAACTGCAACTTTTAAAATTTCTTCCCTGTTAAGGCTCGAAATCATTTTTCTTGCCCCTCTGTTAGCCGTAATATAAGCAGGGTCGCCGGAAAGGAGATAACCCACAATTTGATTCAGAGGATCATAACCTTTCTCAAGCAGTGCTTCATAAATAAAAGATAAATTGCTTAAAATTTCATCTTCTTTTTTTTTCGAAAGTGAAAAAGTTAAAGTTTTTCCACTATTAAAACCGTTCTGTAATTTATCTTTTTCATTATTTCCAAACATCAAAGGCCCCTTGATTTGCCAAATCTGTAATTTTTATTTTTCCTATTGCGTTTTTTACGCGCCAACTCAGACTTTAACTTACGTTTGACAGAAGGTTTTAAATAAACCTCTTTGTTTTTGGCTTCTCTGATAACACCGGCACTCTGACGCCTATAATCACTAAAAATTTTGCTGAATCCATCACGTTCATCGGATTTTTTTTCGTCTTCTTCCATATTTTCTGAATTTTCCGAATTTTCTTCCGATATTTTTGACTCATCAAGATCAGATGGGACAGAAGAACCAATGTTATCATCACTTGGTTGATCGCCGAAATACATAACTCATCCCTCCAATCCATAAGGTTTATGTTTAAATCATATCATAAAAACAAAAATTTGTCAAAAAAAATTTTGATCGACGCTGCAAAAAAAGCGGGGAGTGCAAATCAGATGTGTTAATGATATAATGAAAAAATGGGGGAAAGTAAGATGTTCACGATATTCTAAACATCATGTTTTTTCACGTTTATTTAACACACTTCTTTGCACTGCTTGATTTTTTTTTGTTTTACTATATAATTAAATTAGTTTTTTTCTTGGAGGTGAATATTTATGAGTAAAAAAAATAAAAATAAAAAAAGGCAAATTATAGCTATGCTGCTTGGTTTATTCTCAATGGGGAAAATTGGTTTTAAGCAAGAAGCACATTTTACATCGGCGATAAGTAACAGTGTAAAAACTGATAAAAATATTTTTTCGCTTAAAAATAACGAACAAAGTAAGTTGCGTTTACAGGATGATTTTTATACCAGTATAAATGAAGAATGGCTCAAAAATGCAAAAATTCCTGAGGGTGAGTCTATGTATGGTACTTTCGATCAAGTATCTGAACTAAACGAAAAAAATATTCTTAATATTCTAAAAGAATTATCGTCTGTACAGAATATACAAAATAAAAAAGGCTTACCTGAGCAAAAATTGGCTGATTTTTATAAATCTGTAGTAGATTTAGAGAATCGCAATAAACAAGGTGTGAGTCCTATAAAAAAATATCTTGATTTATACGATAATGCAAAAAACTTAGATGAACTTTGGAAAGCAGATTCTTCGGTTTTCAATGAAACCGGTCGCAGCTGCTTAGTTTCGGTCAGCATTGAAATTGATGCAAAAGACAGTAATAAAAATATTTTAGACATTAGGGGATTAACGAATCACTTGCGTAAGCATACTATTGATTCTGAAGACGCTCAAAAAGCTTGTGAAAAGTTTGTGACCAAGCTTTTAGAATTATCAGGTGAAAATCCAGAAAAAGCACAAATTGATGCTAAAGAAATTGTTAAACTTGAAAAAATTTTGTCTGATGCCTCTCTAGAAGCTCAAGAGTTATACGATATTGATAAAACTTATAACATATTTAGTATTGAAGAATTAAATCAGTTATATCCAAATTTGAATATTTCTCGTGTTTTGAAAAATATGGGATTTAAAGACGTAAAACTTTTAGAAATTGCAGATGTTAATAAGTTTAAAAAATCGTATGAATATTTCAATGAAAAAAATTTTGACATTTTAAAACTTTATGCTAAAACTAGTGTTTTGATTCGCTATGGAATATATTTATCACAAGACTTTACAGATGCTTTAGACGATTTAAACAAATCACTTTTTGGCATTGAAGGCAAAAAGTCGATCGAAAAAAAAGCGGTTGGGACGGTTAGTGGGTGGCTCGAAGACGATTTAGGCAAAATTTTTGTACAAAAATTTTTTAGTGAAGATGCAAAGAAAGATATTGAGAATTTAATTTTAAAAATAAAATTGAGTTATAAAGAAAAAATAAAAAATACAACTTGGCTAAGTGAAAAAACGCGCGAAAAAGCCATAAAAAAATTGGATACGATGAAATTAAAAATAGGCTATCCTGAAAAATGGTCGGATGAATTAGATAAAGCTGACATTAAAAACTATAAAGACGGCGGTAGTTATTTTGCAAATATTTGCGAAATGCAAAAGAAAATTATGCAAAAACGCAATAAAGAATTAAACGAACCAGTTGATAAAACAAAATGGCATGTGTCTGCATACGAAGTAAATGCTTATTATAATCCCCAAAATAATGAGATTGTATTTCCAGCAGGTATTTTGCAAAGTCCGTTTTATGACATAAATGCTCCAGAAGAACAAAATATGGGCGCAATCGGTGCGATTATTGCTCACGAAATCAGCCATGCATTTGATTCGGAAGGTTCAAAATTTGATGAAAACGGAAATGCCGTTAATTGGTGGACCGATGAAGACCGCGAAAATTTTAAAAAACGCTGCGAAAAATTTGTTGATGCTTATGATAACCTTGAAATTTCCGAAGGCGTTAAAAGTAACGGCAAGCTAACACTTTTTGAAAATATTGCCGATGTCGGTGCAATTTCTTGTATGTTAGATATTTTATCTAAAAAGGAAAATCCTGATTATAAAAAATTTTTTAAAAGTTGGGCAGTGAGCTGGAGAATGATTGCAAGCCCTGAAATCACAAGTCAACTAAGCAAATCAGATGTTCATAGCTCCAATAAAATTCGAACTAATCGAACGCTTGCCAATTTTGAAGAATTTTATAAAACATTTTACATAAAAGAAGGTGACAAAATGTACATTGCGCCTGAAAATAGAGTTAAGTTATGGTGAAATAATTCATTAAATGCAAAAATAAATAAGCAAAAACAAAAAATAACTTAAAATAAAGTTAAAAAGCATATATAGATTACTCTCTCAGGCGGCGCCGGAGAAAATCTATAAATTTTATAATTCCATATCTGTAGGCTATTTTTTTGATTATTTGATATAATAGTTTAAGATAATTTTCTTTTCGAAACTTCGGAGGGAATTTTCAAGTTTTTAGCTATAATTATTTATTTTTTCAAATGAAAGGCACAAATGTTTTATTTTTTAGAACATCAAATAGTCATAAGTTTTATCGGATGCATTCTGGTAGCAGTACTTTTAGGAACAGTAGGAACAATGGTGATAAACAATAAACTCGCATTTTTTTCAGATGCTTTAGGCCATTGCACTTTTACCGGAATAGCGCTTGGACATTTTATTGGAATAAAACATTATCAAATTTCAATAATTTTATTTGCAGTTTTATTTGCAATTTTAATTGCTCATTTGGTGGAAAAAGAAAAATCATCAGCTGATACAATTATAAGCATTTTTTCATCGGCAGGCTTATCACTTGGGATTTTTATTCTTACATTGAATAAAAACTTATCGAGTTATTCCGAATTTTTTTTCGGCGATATTTTATCAATAAAAAAAAATGAAATTTTAGGGCTTTTATTTTTAATACTTGTTGTATTTTTATTTTGGATTTTTTTATTTAATAATTTTTTGATATCAAGTCTTAACAAAGATTTGGCAACGAGTAAATTAATAAATTTTAAATTTTATCGCACTTTATTTATGGTAATGATATCGATTTTAGTTTCAGTTACCATAAAATGGGTTGGAATATTACTAATTAATTCATTGTTAACATTGCCTGCCGCGGCTGCACGAAATATTTCGAAAAGCATGCAGCAATATATGGTTTTTTCAATTTTCTTTTCAATTTTATCAGGAGTTTTAGGCTTTACAATTTCTTATTTTTTAGAAAATTCCGGCACACCTGTGATTGTATTATTTTCCTCTTTAATTTATTTAATTTCGCATTTTATGAAAAAAAAATAGACTTCTGTTGAAACTAATCACTATTGAAAAATTAAATAGAATTTTTTTCAGCGGCGTCGAAGAGAAATTAAATTTTCCTTTTTTTAGTCAAATGTGCTATAATTAAAAAAATAGACTTGCGGGTGATGATTTTGATTTTTTACTACAAAACCAGCGGCGATATAATGCACAAAAAAGATAAATGTGAGCCTGGTGCATGGGTTAATTGTACGATGCCTTCGCAAGAAGAAATAAAAATGCTCTCCAGGAAGTTTAAAATCGAATTCGATTTTTTAAAAAACGCTTTGGATGAAGAAGAGTCTTCGAGAATTGATATAAACGATAATATTATTTTGATAGTTGTCGATATTCCCCTTTATGTAAAATCTGATAAAGCAATAACTTATTATACAACTCCGCTCAGTATTCTTCTGACGGAAGAAAATGTTATTACGATAGCTTTAAAAAATAGTGATATAATTAACTCCTTTGCCGCAGGACGTGTTAAAAAAGGTGATACTTCGGATAAAACAAATTTTATTTTAAACATAGTCCTTTACGTAGCCACTAGATATTTAAGATATTTAAATCAAATAATTAAAAGTAGTGATCGCATAGAGCGCTCTCTTAGAAAATCGATGAAAAATAAAGAGCTCATACAGCTTTTGGAAATTGAAAAATCACTAGTCTATTTCTCATCTTCATTAAAAACCACAAAAGTAACGCTAGAAAAACTTTTTAGGTCGCGGTTTGTTGACCACGACGAAAGTGATAAAGACCTAATGGACGATGTTTTAATAGAAATAAAACAGGCGATCGAGATGACAGACACATACTTAAACATAGTTTCGGGCACTATGGAAGCTTTTGCGTCAATTATTTCGAACAATTTAAATATAGTCATGAAAGTTTTGGCATCTTTAACACTGATAATTTCAATCCCAACAGTAATTTCCGGAATTTATGGGATGAATACCAAAAATTTCCCTATGATGGACTATTGGTGGTTCCCAATTATTTTATCCATCGCGCTTATGATAATTGCTTTTTTTATTTTAAGAAAAAAAGATATGATTTAAGTTTTTTGGTATTGCAAAAAAGCGGCCTCCGGCATAGCCGGAGAAAACTTGTTTAACTTAATTTTTAAGTTTTGAAAGTTTTGAAAGTTTTGAAAGAAGCCTAATCAAAAAACTTGATTTATTTTTTTGAATTTGATATAATAATCATGTGAGTTCTAATTTTTAGTTTTAGGAGGAATTTTTATGAGAAAATATCTAAAACGTAAAATGGCAATGTGTTTACTCGCAGCGTCGCTGTTTAATAAATCGCAAAACTCAAATGCTATGGTAAGAAATATTCAAAATAATTGCCAAAACAAGCAAACTGGTATGAGCCAGATGGTCAAAATTGGTGTAGCAGCAGGATTAACTGCCGGATTGCTTAGTCTGGGAATTGTTATTCCGCTTATAGTTATTAATTCAAAAGCGGATGAAAAAGAAGTAGAAAAAAAGATGTTACAAGAAAATAAGAATAGGTTACAAAATTTATTTAATAAACAAGCAGAAAAATGTAAAATCGAAAATATCCAAAAATACTGGGATGCACTTAATGAAATAGCTCAGGAAAATTTTGATGATATATGGAGCGGAATTTATAATTATCATAGTAAAGGAAATACAAAGGTAAAATTTAGCAATGCCAGAGTGATTCAAGATAACGCTGTTGTCGGTGTAGCAGTAAGTAATAATAACGAACGAAATCATATGGATGCATGGAAAGATCACTATAAATACTTTCATTTTGGATTGTTTAAGAGTATATTGAATGGTGAATATCAAGTAAAAAGTCTTGAAATACTTTCTGATAATTCCAAAATTATTTTTAAGTTTTCAACTGCTACTAATAATACAATAAATGTTTCGTTTGAGAGTGAAGATTATGGTTTAGGGGGGAAATCTCCTTATAAGAATGATATTTGTCCAGAAACCGATTGGCAATTTTTAAGAATAAATTACAATACTACTTCCTTAGATCTTAGATTCACAGATATCGAAAGAGATTTTGGTTTGGAATTTTAGCATTATATTTGTTACAAAACTTAAAGATTCAGTTAAAATTATTCTCCCCAGCACAGCCGGAGAGATGTCTACCTTTTTTTAGTAATGCCTCTTTTGGCATTTGCAAAGCAAACTTGGAGTTTTAAATTATAAATGGAGCGGGAAACGGGATTCGAACCCGCGACATTCAGCTTGGGAAGCTGACGCTCTACCTCTGAACTATTCCCGCAAGAGCCTCGCCATTGTAGCAAGTTTAAAAAGTATTTTCAATAGCAAATGCAAAAATTTTATGCCTAAAAATTCAAATTCGATTTGAGATTTGACTTGCATTTTATCTGAATAAAAACAAGGATATGAAAATATTTTTATTTTGCCCGGCATTAATTTTGAATTATTGCTTATTAAGTCAATTGCAGACTGAATAACCGAATACTTTAATGCAGAATCTCTTGCATCACTCGACGAAATTTTGATTAAAATATAAGCTTTTTTTAAATTTAAATTTTTAAAAATAATTTTTAAGCATTCAATAACCAATTTTATTATTTTTGGTGTTTTTTTTATAATTTTAAAATAATTAAGAGCTGTTTTTTTATTACTTTTTGACTTTTTGCTGTTTATTTTTTTAGGTTTATTAGTTTTTTTTTTGTAAATATCAAATTTGAAAAAAAATACCGATGCTTTTACTGATTCGATTTTATTATCGAAAAATATGCTGATATTGAATGGGCAAAACAATAAAATTATCAGAACAATTGCAATTGTAACAAGAATAATTAATAATATCAATTTTTTAACCTGAATAAAACAAATGGGATTCCAGCTATCATTTTCATGGATTTATAAACCGCATTGCTCATTATTTGAAGTGGAATATCAAAAAATCCGAAAAGCAGCATTATAAACAAAATTGTGGATATTAAAAAATAATTTCTCTTATATTTCTCTAAATATCTGCCGGGTATAAATGCCTCGCAAATTTTAAAACCGTCTAAAGGTGGAATAGGCAACAGATTTACAACAGTCAAAACAACATTTATTTCTATTAAAAATTCAGTTACATTTGCAAACCAACTCAAATGTAATTTATACGTAAGTATGAGCAAACCAATAATATTAAATATAATGCCCAAAATTATGCCAGAAAAAAATGTAAAAGCTGTTCCCGCCAAGTAAACAAAAATATATTCGCTTCTGTTATCAGGTTCGGTTACAAAATATGGAACTTTTTTTGCCCATCCATATTTAAAAAAAAGCATTGATAGTGCTCCTATGGGGTCGAAAAAATCAAAAAAAGGGTATGACTTAAACTTAAATTTTATTCCCGAAAAAACGTGCGAAAGCCAAATATGTGAAATTTCCCTCATCGGTAGAATAAAAATAATACCGATAATCAGTGCTGTAATTCTCGCGGTCAGCGAAGAAAAATTCAAATTTGAGTCCAAAAACCAAAGTCCGAACATTAATAGCCTCAATTTTTTATTTTAAAATTTTTAAATAATAAAATCGAACGATATAGGAGAGATTATAAAACTTAAAATTTTAAATTGCAATATAAACCTAAGTTTTTATTTTGTCGCGGTAAGCGCTTTTTTTTTAATAACTGACCAAAAATACTTTTTATCAGCGATACTTTTTTCACTTTTGCACGAATCCGGCCATATTTTTGCAATAATCAACAGCGGTAAAGAAATATCAAAAATAAAAGTCAATGCTTTTAGTATAGACATAGAGCAAAATTATAGCTGCAATATATCTGAAAAAAAAGAACTTTTTATACTTTTATGTGGACCGTTTGTAAATTTACTATTTTTTATTATTTTTTCTGTGTTATATAAAACTTTAAATTTTGATATATTTAAAATTTTTAGTATTCAAAATTTAATCATAGGAATTTTAAATCTTATGCCGATTTACTCGCTAGATGGTGGACAAATTTTGCTGATATTTTTAAAGCGCAGATTTAATATTAACATTGCAGATAAAATTTTGTTTATAATTTCGATAATTTTTATAGTACCGATAACTACTTTGGGCTTTTTTTTGATTATAAAATCGAATTTTAATTTTTCGCTTTTAATTTTAACTTTTTATTTAATATCTTTGTTTTTAAAAAAGATTAAATAGGCAGATATTATGTT
>JAFSLT010000046.1 GCA_017448285.1 Clostridia bacterium | reverse complement strand
TCAACCTAAAAAAATAAACTGGGGGAAAATTGCTAAAATTGGTGGCTTTACAGTTGCTGGATTAGCAGCTTTAGAGACGATTCACAGTCTTATAGGTGGATTTACGGATTACAAAATTGGTAGTTATTCTATAGGAAGAGCGATAAGAAATCGTGGAAAGAAAAATAATCAGCCTGATTCTGGAAAACTAGAAAAATTAAATTCTGATTATGGAAATAATGAATTGGGGGAAAATAAAAATTTTGAAAAGAATGATGATAAAACGCTTCATGCTAATTTTAAAAAAAACAAAGCTCAAATGGAACGCGATGCTGAAGATAACATTAAGTGTATCAAGGAAAAAATCGCAAAACTCGCGAGTGACCAATTTGAGGACATGAATAATGGCCTTGATTCTAAAAAGATTGGTCAAGTAATTGATCGTTTAAAAAAACAAATGTTGAATTATCAAAATATTAATATCATTGCTGCTTGCGACCACGAGCAAAAGATTTATTATGGAGAAGTAGGAAAAAATAAAACATTTCCCTATCCTATTAAGTTATTAAATAATGAAAATAAAAAAGAATTTATTGACATTATTAAAATTTTTTCTGGTGTATTTACTGGCGAACTTAGTTTGAACAATGAAGAAGTTGAATTTCGTAATTTTTGTGGACAAACAATAGACATTAAAAAAGAAGGTAAAGAATATAGAATGTTTTTTGATGTTTATAAAGATAATATTTTACACTTTTATGAGGTGGTTGATGGTACAACAAAACGTTACATACAATGTATATATTAAAAAGGGAAATGATTAGTGTTCTTTCCGGCACTGCCGGAGAAAATGACGTAAATCCTTAGATATATTATAAAAATGAAAATATTTTAAAGTATTCTCTACGATATATGGTCGAATAGGATTTCAATCTATTGCCTTTTTTAAGTGCAAGTACTATAATTTACTGACTTCGAAAAAAATTTAAATAAAAAAAATAAAACACAGTGGTCGAAAAATTATGGGAATAAGAGTCTTAAGCGATGCTATGATAAATTTGGTAGCTGCCGGAGAGGTTGTAGAGCGGCCGGCGTCAGTTGTAAAAGAACTTGTTGAAAATTCAATCGACGCAAAATCTAAAAATATAATTATTGAAATAAAAAATGGCGGCAAAAAATTAATTCAGATTTCCGACGATGGCACAGGAATACCCAGAGATGACGTGCGATTGGCGTTTATTAGTCATGCAACGAGTAAAATTTATGAAGAATCCGATTTAGAAAAAATTTTGACTCTCGGCTTTAGGGGTGAAGCTCTTGCTTCGATTGCGATAATTTCAAAACTTGATTTGATGACTTATTTCAAAAACGAACCATGCGGCACACACTATAAGATAGATGGTGGAGAAGAAGTTTTTTTAAAAGACTGTGCACAGCGCAAAGGCTCAGTTTTTTCTGTTAAAGATATTTTTTATAATACTCCTGCCAGAATGAAATTTTTAAAACAAGACACGACCGAAGGCAATTTTATCGCTTTGGCGGTGAATCGTATGATTTTATCGCATCCCGAAATTTCGTTTAAATTTATTCGAGATAACAAACAAATAGTCTCGAGCATCGGCGATGGTAGGATTCCATCGGCGGTTTTAAGAGTTTTTGGCAAAGAATTTTTTGAAAATTTAATAGAAATAAATTATTCTTCAGATTTTTGTTCAATAAACGGCTTTATAGGCAATCCAAATTTAAAAAATACCAAATCGAAAATTCAGAATTTTTTTGTCAATAGTCGTTTTATAAAAAGCAAGATTATTTCTAATGCAATCGAATCGGCTCTTGAAAGCGAATGCCAAAATACAAAAGTTCCGTCTGTTTTATATTTAAAAATGCCACCTGAATTCGTAGACGTCAACGTCCATCCCGCCAAAACCGAAGTCAGATTTGCAAGCGAAAGAGCAGTTTTCGAACTTGTTTATAACGCAGTTAAAAATGCGATTATGCTCAGCCGAAAAAAATCATTTGCTCTTGCTAGCGCTAAAACTTATGAAAAGAAATTAACTTCTGAAAACGATTTTTTACACGATAATATTATTTTGCCAAAATTATCTGAAAATTATCATGAAGAAAAGATAAATATAGAAGAAATCAAGCAGGAATTTTATAAAAAAAAGTCAGATAATTTCGAAAAAAATCAAGAAAAAAAATCAAATATTATTGAGCCTCAAAATTTTATCGCAGAAATCGAAGATAACGTAAAAATAATCGGCGAGGTTTTTAGCTGCTTTTTGCTCGTTGAATACAAAAACGAGTTAATACTTGTTGATAAACACGCCGCGCACGAAAGAATTATATTTGAAAATTTGAGTAAAAATAATGTTGAAAAGAGCTCACAGATTTTGCTTGCGAGCATTACTGTCAATCTTTCGATGAAAGATTACGATATAATTTTAAATAATCTTGAAAATATGCAAAAAATCGGCTATGATATCGAAGATTTTGGCCCCGGAAAATTTATCATAAGAGCAATTCCTGTTTATCTTGAAGAAAAAGATATCCAGGCTTCGCTATGTGAAATTGCCGAGTTTTTATCTAAAAATAAATCTGGCACAAGTTTTGAAAATTTAAAAAAAATATATTCGCAAATTGCATGTAAATCAGCGATAAAAGCCGGTAAGGCGAGCTTTTTGAGCGAAATAAAAGAATTAATTAAAAAATTGATCGAAACTAAATTCACAAACTGCCCTCACGGGAGGCCCATATATTTTTCGCTCAGCAAAGATGATATTTATAAAAAATTTTTGAGAAAATAGATGAGTGCACCAAAAATAATAGTAATAGTCGGCCCAACGGCTTCGGGCAAGACAGAGTTTGCAATTGAAACAGCTGAAAAAATCGGTGGAGAAATAATTTCGGCGGATTCTTTGCAGGTTTATAAAGAATTTTCGATTTGTACTTCAAAACCCACAAAAGAACAATTAAAAAGAGTAAAACATAACTTAATTGGGCATATTCCTGTTTCAAGCGAATACAGTGTTTATTCTTTTGTGCAAGATGCCAAACAAAAAATAAAAGAAGTAATTAATAATAAAAAAACAGCGATAATTGTAGGTGGCACAGGGCTTTATATCGATGCTTTGATAAATGATTTTCAGTTTGAGAATTCAAGCTGCGAAGAAAATATAGACATTCTCTCCGGTACATCCAGAGAAAGTGCTGAAAAAAATAATAATAAATTTTTTTTAAAACCGGTAATAAATATTCTCTCCAGCATCGCTGGAGAGATTACTGAAGAAAATAATAAAAATTTGTATGGAATATTAAAAAAACTCGACCCATTATCGGCAAAATATATAAATCAGAACGATATTAAAAGAATAAACCATGCAATAAATTTTTTTAATAAATTTGGTTTTTCGATTTATAATCAAAAAATCAATACAGAAAAAATCAAATTGGAATCTGAAATCAAAAAAGAGTTTGAAATTATAAAATTAGGATTAAATTTTAAAAATCGAGATATTTTATATGATAGAATTAATAAACGAGTAGATTTAATGCTCCAGAACGGACTTTTGGAAGAAATAAATCGTGTTCGAAAATTAAAAGTATCAAAAACAGCATCAGCAGCAATCGGCTATAAAGAACTTTTGCCGTATTTTAATGGCGAAACTACGCTTTATCAGGCAATAGAAAAAATTAAACAGCAAACTCGAAGATACGCCAAACGCCAAATAACTTGGTTTAAAAGATGCCCTATTACCAAATGGATTTTCAAAGACTAGATTTTTTTGAAATTAGATTTCTTTCGAAATCCGTAACACACTCTCTCCGGCAACGCCGGAGAGAATACGACTATTTTGCAATAACCTATACGCTTCTAGCAATTCCTTATTTTTTTCGGTTATGCCGAGGCTGATTTTTCAATTTTTTCAATAGTTAAATACCTTTTCTTTACTATCATATCCAAATGCAATTCGATTTCCATTTTCATCACAAATATCAAGTGCAAAATCATCAGTACCACGTGGTTTTACGATCATAATATTATTAATATTTTTGTCATTCAACTCTATTTTACCGTTTATTACATCGGCAAAATAATCTAAAGCTTTTGCTTGATTCTCATTCGCATATTCATTAATATTCTTGTTTATTTGAGATTTTACACTGTCAAAAACTTTCTTTGCCTTATCAGAAGCAGTTTTATCTTCCGTATAAAAATCGTCAAACTTTTTATGAATTATCTCAAGATTCTGTTGGGCAATTTTCGCTTGTTCACCATTTTGTTCACCATCACTGGGACTACCACTTTTATTTTTATTGCGAGTGACACCCCAAATTGTAAAACCAACTGCGGAAACAACTGCAAGGGATACAGTACCTCCTATTGCTAATTTTTGGTTTTTGCTGAGCCCTTGTTTAACAGACCGATTATTACGGGAGGTCGCCCCCCCTACTGCCACAACGGGTTGCGGGTTTTGAGCCTTGTTTGCATTCATAGCTGAAGTTCTATTACCAAAGACCGACATGCAAGTGAGAAATAACGCGACTTTATCTTTACCAAATTTCTTCATAAAAAACACCTCGTTATATTAAAATTTCAAATGACACCCGAGCAAACACTCGACATTTTAACTATATAACAATGAAAAAAATTTGTCAAGCATAAATTGATATTTTTCATGAGAATTTTTGCCTTTTACATTAGACTTCTTTCAAAAATGAAAAATTAAGTTAAAAGTGTTCTCTCCGGCGGCGCTGGAGAGAATAAATATTTTCTTTAGTAATATCTTTATCTTTTAATGCCGCTCATCATATAACTTTTTATTTGCTCGAGTTTGGAGCGGGTGATGGGAATCGAACCCACGCTGCCAGCTTGGAAGGCTGGAATTCTACCATTGAATTACACCCGCGCGAAAACAACACTCTAAATGATAATCTTAAAGATATAAAATGTCAAGCGTTTTTGGGAAAAATTTTGCATTAAATTTTTTCAAAACTATATTTTCAATTGATTTTTTTATTTTTAAAGAATACAAAATACGTGATCCAAAAAGCAGCACTGAGAGAACACCATATTTTTATTTTCCAATATTTTCGATCAGTTCCAGAAAAAATATTTAAATTTTTTCTTCTTTAATTATATACATGGGTCTTTTTTTGACTTCTATATAAACTTTAGATAAATATTGCCCTAAAATTCCTATACAAAAGAGCTGTATTCCACCGATAAATACTATTGTACAAATCAAAGATGGATAGCCTGAAGTGGGGTCGCCGAAAATTAAAGTTTTAAATATTATTATACAAATCATTATAAATGATATTAAACACATTAAAATTCCCAATAAAGACGAAATTGAAAGCGGCAAATCAGAAAAGCTGGTTATTCCATTGATGGCGTAAGAAAATAATTTTATTAAAGACCAAGAAGTTTTTCCATTTGTTCTAGTTATATTCTTATACGATAACCATTTGGTATGGAATCCTACCCAACTGAAAATTCCTTTTGAAAATCTTGTGCATTCTTTCATAGATAAAATTGCGTTTACCATTTTTCTTGTCATAAGACGGTAATCTCTGGCACCGTCAGCTATTTCGACTTCTGAAATTTTATTTATTATTGAATAAAATTTTTTTGACAAAAAAGAACGCAATTTTGATTCATTTGTTCTGGTTATACGCCTAGCAGCCACGCAGTCGTACAATTCATTTCTTATAGTGTGATACATATCAATTAAAAGTTCCGGAGGATCTTGCAAGTCAGCATCCATAATTGTTACATAATCTCCTTTGTATTTTTCAAAACCAGCAAAAATCGCCGATTCTTTTCCAAAGTTTCTAGAAAATGATATATATTTTATTTTATTATTATAATTCGACAGTTTTTTAATTTCATCCAAAGTTTTATCTTGTGAACCGTCATCAACGAATATTATTTCAAAATCACAATCCATATTTTTAAAAATTTTTATTAAATATTCATAAAAAATGTTTATATTTTCTTGTTCGTTAAAGCAAGGCACGATTATTGATATCATTTCCATCTTTTTTCATCCCTTTTTTTAATAGTATCTTGTAAAAATATTTTGATAATAATATAAATGCGCACAGCAAGGATATCCAAAGTCCTAGGTAAAAGCCTTTTGGAATATACCGCATGTCTATTATATGTTCCCCCGGGTCTATGGGAACCGACATTAAAGCATCAAAGGCGGGCGCAACATTACATAATTTTCCATCTATTTTTATTTTCCATTCTTTTTCGTAAGGAATACTGAAAAACAAATATTTATCCTTTGATTTTACTTCAATTTTCCCTTTTAGGTGCGAACTGCTGATTTTTTCTAATTTACACGGCTCTTGTTTTAAATAATTTGTGTATTCTTTTAATAAATCTACGTTTTCTTGATATAAATTAATGTTTTTTAAATAAAGATATTTTGATCTTGGATAAAGTTTTATATTTAACATACTGCCTTTTTCGTACTGACCTAAATAATAGATAGCTTTATTTGCGAGGTCAAAATTTTTTTCTACTCCATTAATTTTCATATTTGCCTCGAATGCTCTTATGGAGTTAAAGTTAACGTATAACGGTTTGTCGGAATCAACTGAAAAAAAGTATGATAAGCATGAAGTTTTGTGCGAGTCATCAATATAATAAACCGTATCTCCCCAGTCTGACTGAAAATATTTCATATTTTCCGGTATTAATATTGAATTTTTACATTCAGTAAATATTGGAGTATTATTACTGGTCATACAAGAAAAGATTTTATTTTGGTTTTCAAATTTATTATTTTCATCAAGAAATAAATTGATTACAGATTTATCTACCATAAAAGAAATTGGCAGGCAAAAAGGATTTTTGTAAATTATAGGGTCTAAAATGTTGGTGTAATATTTATTTGGTTTATAATGTGACAGCAAATATTTAATACCGAGCAGACTATCAACGGATATGGTGCTACCATAACCATACGCTCCATAAACTTTTCCAAATTTTTCAAGCCCTAAGTTTCCGACAAAATCTTTGATAAAATCTTTTTCGCTTGAGCTGTAATGTGTAACACCATTTGCTCCAAAAAGCATGTTGTCATTTCGTGTTCTATGAAATTTTTTTTCGATTCTATAGAAGTCATTATCATTTTTTTGTATATTATTGTATAAAATTCCGTTAGTATTTATAAAATTATCAAATTCGTATGCATCTGTAAAATTATATTTTTTCAAACAAAAATAACCGTTTATTCCTAAATCTAAAGACACCAACAACATAATTAAAATATTGCTGATTTTTTTAATTTTATTTTTGAAAAACAACAAAATTAGAATTATTGCGGTAATTATTAAATAATAAATATAAAAATCTTTAAAATGTTGGAAGCCTATTTTTTTTAGATAAAATATTGATGCGATAAAAATAATTGATAATATTGAGTTTTTTATTATATTTTTGTCTAGATTTAAATTTAGAAAATTTTCATATGCTGCACATATTACCAAGAAACTTATCATAAACGAGTATCTGCAAGGGAATCCCGTCGGAGGATTAAATCCGTGCCAAATATTATTTATTAGTGCAAAATTTGAACTTATAAACATGATTAGCAAAAACATAAATGTCGCTATTCGTTTTTTCTTACTTATTAAATTATTAAAAAAATATAAAAAGCATAGCAAAATCATACCGACTCCGCAAAAAACAAAAGGAAGACCATACATAACATCTCGCCATTCAAAAGCACCTGTGAAAAATTTTGACATAAAATCGCTAAATTTAAACATTTTTTCAAATATATAATGGTTTTTACTAAACATTTCGTCTTTAAATGTTGTATTTTCGAGTAAATTAGTTGGCCCTTTGGAACCTTCGAGTGACGTAATTATAGGAATTAAAAAAAAGGCATCTAAACCAATTGACATCAATGTTGAGGTAAAAAAACTTAAAATTTTCGATTTGCATTCTTTAAAATTTTTAAAAATATTAAAATTATTAATAAT
>JAFSLT010000045.1 GCA_017448285.1 Clostridia bacterium | reverse complement strand
TTTATTTTATTTTGTTTTTTTATTTTTATTATTTTTTTTTTGTTTTTTTACAAAATCTTGATTAATTTTTCGCGCTGTATTATCGTTTCTGTACATAAAATTCTTTCTTTCTATTAAATTTTTTCGCAAACTCTAAGTTTTGCACTTTTGCTCCTGGGGTTATTTTTTATTTCACTACTGCTGGATGTGATAGCTTTTTTATTTATAACAAACGCTTCTTTTTTCTTTGAGCAAGTGCAAATCGGAGCGTTCGGCGGACAAATGCATGTTTTTTCCCAAAATTTCATTTTTTGTTTTACGATTCTATCTTCTAGAGAATGAAATGAAAGGACCGCAAGCCTTCCGCCACTGCTTAGTAATTTTACACAATTATCTAGTAAAATGTCAAGGTTTTCTAGTTCGTTGTTTACCGAAATTCGTATGGCTTGGAATGTTTTTTTCGCCGGATGGCCAGAAAATCTTTTTGGAACAACACTTTGAATAATCTCTACAAGTTCGCGAGTAGTCTCAATTTTTTTTATTTTTCTTCTTCGGCAAACCGATTTTGCAATTAATTTTGCAAATTTTTCTTCGCCAAACTCATGGATAATATTTGATAATTTGCTTTCTTCTGTGAAATTTACTATATCATAAGCGCTTGCGCCGCTTTGACCCATCCTCATATCTAAAGGTGCGTCGTGAATATACGAAAATCCTCGTTCGGCGCAATCTATCTGGTGCGATGAAACGCCTAAATCCACGCAAATTCCGTCAACTTTATTTATTTTTAATTCTTTTAAAACTTCAGAGATTTCAGTAAAATTACAGTTAAAAATTAGAATTTTTTTTTCGTTTTTGAATTTTTCCTTGCAATAATCAATCGCATCTTTGTCGATATCGATCGCTATGAGTCTTCCATTGTTATCGAGCTTTTTAAGAATTTCTCCCGAAAGTCCACCGCCGCCCAATGTGGCATCAATGTAAGTTCCGCCACTTTTTATATTTAATAAATTCAATGTCTCATCGAGCATTACCGTTTTGTGATAATTCATTTATTTAATATTGTTTTATTATAAATTTTTAATAAAAAAATCCGGCAGAGTACGCACTATAATTTCGCATTATTTAATCCTTCTTTGAATTCTTTTAATTTTTGTTCAAATTTATCATTTGATGAAGTATATATTTGTTTGTTTATTATTTCCATAAACTTGTATCTGCTTAATATTATATCATTGTTTTCCACTATTGTTTTCAGTTTTTCTTTCAATTGTTCATCTACATCTAGTGCTTGTAAACTTCTAGCAAATGGATTTTTCATAGCTACAATCTGAATTTCATACCCTTCTTCTTTAGTAAGGTGTACGTCTTCAGCGAGTAAAGTACGAGCATATAATCTCATCATTCCTGCAGCTATTTGCATTAAATCCACATTTGGATTTTTGATTCGATCTGAAATTGCAAAAGGATTCGAAAGATCATATCTTTCTTTCTTTTTATAAAAACGACCATAATCAAAAAATTTTACAAACGGTTTGTCATCTTTTTTTAAAATTTTATAGTTACCATAATTTAAATCACCGTGGTAAAATCCTTTATTGTAAAGATCTAAAGCAAAATCAACTATTTGATTGGAAACATCTTTAAGCCAATTAAATTTTTGTTCATTGTTCCAATCTTTCATTTCTGTTTTCCAATCAAAATCTTCAACTTTTTCATAAACAATATAAAGATGTGTTAATCCATAATGATAATCGACAATTTTTGACAAATGCTCGTTTTTTAAATTTGGAATTTCTTTACACGCAAGTTTTTCAGATTCGAAATCAAGCATTGAACCCATAGAAAAACGCGGAATAGCTTTAACTATTAATGTTTTAGTTGTATCTCCATCTTTACCTTTAAAACGATATTCGTACTCTTTTACAGACGAAGAATTTTGTCTCGCTTCAAATTCTTTTTCTAATTGCTTATAAATAATCGGCAAACGAACATATTCATTAACTACCCGAACGGCGACATCAGTTCCTATAGCACCTAATATTCCCCAACCGATAGACTTAAACGGATGTTTTTTAATATAACCTCCAATTTTGCCAAAAAAAGATTTTTTCTCTTCAGGCTTAAAATTTAAATTATTAACCAGGTTATTTTTGATATTATTTTTATTATTACCATCTAATTTAACATTTTGCACATTGTTTAAGTTTTCATTAGATAAATTTTAGTTAGCTTTAGATTTAACCCCGCTTACTGCGCTTAAACTAGCAAGTAATGCTGACAAAATTTTAGTGCGTTTTTTAGACTTGAAACTCATAATCATTGTCTCCTTTAGATTTACTTAGAGGTAAAAACCTCTATATTTTTTATTCTAAATTAAAAATAAAAAAAAATCAATATTCTCTCCGGCACCGCCGGAGAGAAAGTTAAAAATTTTATCTAATAATACTGTTAAATAAAATAAATCCGATGAAAATCTTTGCGGTGAGATAAAAAAAGTGATATTTTTGCCAGATTTTGAATAACTCTCTCCGGCGTCGCCGGAGAGAAACTTAAACATTTTATGTGGCAAGACAAAAAAAGTAATATTTTTGCCGGATTTTACATAATATTTATAAAAATATTTTTTTCAGCAAAATCGGAGAGAAATTTAAGAATTTTATCCAATCTAATGAGGTAAATTTTGGCAGAAAATAAAAACAACAAGCTTGCGGGAACATCTAATTTGATGTTGAGCAGCCGAAAAAATCTGAGTATTACTGGCGTTAAAGATGTTGATAGATTTGATGATAAAGAAATTATCGCAATTACCAATCAGGGCAAGCTTAAAATAAATGGTGCGAATTTAAAAATCGGCAAACTGTCGGTGGAATCTGGTACACTGGATTTAAGTGGTAAAATTAATTCTTTATGTTATATGGATTCGAGCGAACTTACCAAAAATTTTTTCAAAAATTTGTTTAAATAATAAAAATATGTCTTCCATTTTAGTATTTGCTTATTTTTTTTTATTGGGTATAATTTTAGGATTGCTATATGATTTATTCAAATTGTTTAGAAATTTTATAGAAAATAATGCTTTAATTTTTTTTTCGGATATTTTATACTTTATAATTTGTTCACTGCTCACATTTATTTTGTCTATTTACATAAATTCCGGAATAATTAGAGGATTTATATTCCATGGGGAATTTTTTGGTTTTATTATATATAAATATATTTTTGGCAGAATAATTTTGAAGTTTATGGTGAAAATATTATTTGGTATCAAAATCGTAAGATTTTTTAGGAAGCCCAAATTGTTTATTTTCAACAATAATAGGCCTAAAAAATGAATATATATTATATTTTGTAACCAAAAAATTGTGATTTTTTTTTACATTTTTAAGCCTTACAATCAAAAATCTGGTATAAATACACTATGCCCTGTTTTAACAGAATTTTTTTAAAGGTGGTTTAGCTTTAATGAAAATAAAAGTATTAAAAGGCAAAAGAAAAAGATATAAAGGTATAGTGATTGCCTTTTTATTTGTGATACTTACTAATGTTATAGGGGCTTTTGCTAAGCAAAGAGTTAAAATAGCAAATTTATCCAAAAAAATTTTTGAAATTGAAAAGAAAAAAGTTGTATAAAAATTCAGTTTTGCCGATTTTATTTTTTTATCTTTAAATTGGCATTTTGAACAAAAATATTAATTAAAAGGTGGGATGTTTTATGAAATATCAACTTAATGAGATTGTACAAGGCACAGTAACGGCGATAAAAAATTTTGGAGCATTTGTAGAGCTGCCTGATGGAAGTATAGGGCTTGTGCATATTTCTGAAGTTTCTGACGATTATGTAAAAAACATTTCGCATTATCTTTCGGTTGGCCAAAAAGTTAAAGTTATGATTATAGGGTATAAAGATTCGAAAATTTCACTTTCGATTAAACAGGCAAATCCCGAGGATAAACTAGAAAAAGTTTCGGGCGGTGCAAATCAAAATTTTGAGCGTATGATGAAAAATTATTTAAGGAACACTAGTGATGTTATGAGAGATCTTGAAAAAAGGGCTGATAGATATTAAAAAAAGGCGATTCCGAAAAATTTCAATAACTTTATTTTTTCGGCACTGCTAAAAAAAGATAAAGATTTTCTCCGGCGCCGCCGGAGAAAGTGATGTAGTTCCTTAATTTGTGATTTTTAGCTTTGGGCATTGCTAAATAATTTTTTCCGGCGTTGCCGGAGGAAATAATATAATTCTTTTATTTTGTGATTATTTGGCTTTGTGCATTTTCAATATTTAATGGAATATAAAGCTTGACATTTTATTCAAAATATGCTATAATGTAAATTATAGTTTTTTATTTTTTATCATAAAATCACACGATACGTGTAGTAAAAAGGAGTAAAATGACACACAGTGAACTCGCAAATGAATACATAAACGAAGCCATCGCACTAAAAAATCATATTTCCTCGCTCAAAAAAACTTATGCAAAGGAAATTTCGTTAAATGCTCACGAAATCTGCGAACGTATTGAGAAATTATATGATATTTATCTGGAATTAAAATGCGTTGGTGATCTTTTAAAAACAAAAAGCAAAGGGGAAAAAAATGTCTAAAATTGCTAGATTCAGTAAATTTTCCGATACACTTTTCAGCGTAAAAAATTTTAAAATGCTAAGTAGCAGCAGCAATAGTTCAAAATATTACAGAGTTATGAAAATTATGAAAAAAATTATAAAAAATGACCTGACTAAAAGGCAAAAAGAATGTTTAATTATGTATTATAACAAAAATTTAAATATAGTAAAAATATCAAAAATTTTAGGAATTTGCCCATCAACAGTTTGGCGGCATATAAAAATTTCTAAGCAAAAAATCAAAAAAATAATTAAATATTACCATATTTTTTAAATAGTTTTAATAATCATGCTTAATTGTCGCTTGAAGGCGAAAAAATTACCCGATTATTCTCATTTGTAAATATATGAATATTTTTCCAAGTACGTTATTTTTAGCTCATTTGTTTGCATGCGTATAAATCGCATGCAAATTTTTCCTCAAAGAACGCCATTTACTACCATTTTCCAATATATGTAAAATTGCATTAGCGCCTCCAAATTGCTTATTTTTTTGCGGATTTTTTTGTTTAGAAAAAAGATGTGCTATTTTTTCGTGTTAACAGATCTTTAAATAAAACTTTTGGCACGCCTGGAGGGATTCGAACCCCCGACCTTTTGGTTCGTAGCCAAATACTCTAATCCAACTGAGCTACAGGCGCAAACTTCCACTCATTGTATAACAAAAAAAAATTTTTGTCAACAGGTTTATCTTAAGAGGCATTGCTGAAAAAAGATAGATATTTCCTCCGGCATTTGCCGGAGGCTATTTTTTACAATCAATCCCATTTGATATTGCTAAATTGTTGTTTTTTTATTATTTCTACATCTTTGTTTGTTGGTAATTTTATTGTTTTTAAAATAATTAAATATAGGTTAATAAAATTATTATTAAATATTTTTTGTGGTTCACCTCTATAATTATTATCTTTTGTATCAAAAATTTTTTTAAACCATTCCTGTATTTTCTCAAATTTTGGGATATTATTTGAAATATAATTTATGGTTTGTTTTATCAATGGTATTTGACAATTACCACTTGTAAGATCAGCACCAATATTAGTGTATTCAATTTTTGTGTCTAATGGTTGTTTGTTTGGCAAAAATTCATATATATTATATAAATCACTATAATATTTATAATATTCATTAAAAAAATCTATTATGTTTTGTACTGTAAATATTTGATATTTACTTTGAAAATTTTTTATGTTTTCTTCCCCCCCATTTTTAAGGAAATCTTTTTTTAATTTATCTATATATTCTGAATTTTTTTCTAATTCTTTTGTTTGAATTTTCTCAATTGAGAAATTCTTATTAGATAAATCTTCGAATAATATTTTCAAACTACTCTTCTTAAAAAATGATCCTTTAAATAACTTTTTTATATCTTTCAAGGATTTGCCTTTACTATTAATTTTATCTAAAATCATTTTAAACCATTCTTTTAATTTATTAAGACATTCTAATTTATAATTTAATTCGTCATTATTTAAATCAACATTTAGTTTTTCACCAACGACTTTTGAATCTACTCTTGATAAAAAATTATATAAATTAAGATAAATATAATAATATTTTTTTAATGTTTCAGATATTTCTTTATTAGACTCAAATTCTGTTTTTATATTTTTACATTCATTTTGATATTTTTGTATATTTTCCTTTGGGATTCCATTTTTTAATAGCAATTTTTTTACTTCTTGCAGAGCCTCGTTTTGTTTTTTCTCGTTTTGTTTTTCCTCTTCCTGTTGTAATTTTTGTTTTTCTGTTTTTGGGTTTAAATGACAATTTTTAAAATATTCTTTTAATCTTTCAAAATCTTTCCCACCCTTATCAAAAAATTTTTCTATGCTATTTTTTAGACCTTCATATAAAAAAGTTATTTTTTTTTCGATAGAAGATTTGTCTGATATACTTTGGCACAAATTTTTTAATTCATTAGCGCTTTTTTCCGAAAGTTCTCCATTATCATCAAATTCAACATTCCATTTATAAAAATTTAAAATATTTTCTGGATATCTGCACATTTTCATAATGCCTTCAAAAATGCTATAGAAATCATCGGTAGCATTTGCGTAATCGTGATTCGTAGGATATTTTTCTAAGAATTTATCTATCAATTCGGATAACTCTTTTTGTATTTTTGTTTTTTCTTTTTTTTCAAATTCTTTAAGTTTTTTTTGTTCTTCTTCTTTTTTTCTTCTTTCTTCTTCTTCAAGTCTTTTTCGTTTCTCTTCTGCCAGCTTCTTTTTTTGTTCTTCTATTTTTTTTAATTGAATTGCTTTCTTTGCCAAAAAAATATTTACAAAAAATTCTATTAATTCCTTATATGTTATTTTACATAAATTTTCCAATGAAGCTAATATTTTTTCTCTCATGTTTTCAATTTCTTTATTTTTGCCTTTATCAAAAAGAGATTCAAATTCAATGTTAATACTTTTTAACTGTTGAACATTTAATTTTGCAATGATATCCTTTAACTCTTCAAAATTAATTAAAATTTTTCCCAATGTTTCGTTGATTTCACACGTGCTTTGAATATCTTTTTTTGTTGATTCTGTAAGGTTGTTATCATTACAGAAAATTGTATATTCGTATTCTTTCTTCATATCTTCGATTTTTTTTGTCTGTAATCTTGTTTTTATTTCAAATTCTTTTATTTTTTTAATTAAATCATTGTGCAATACATATAAATTTTTAATAATATCTAATAAATCAGCATTTGCATTATTTTTTGATTCATTAAATAGTGTCAAAAAATTGTTGATTTGTGAAGCTAATTTATCAAATTCGATTTTCATGGTCTTTATGCTTATTTTTTCATTCTTTTTTTTGTTATCAGAATTTTCGATTTTAGCACCATTTTTTTCTATTATAACATTATCATCACTTTTTTTTGTAAATTTATCTTTAACTTTATCTTTAACTTTATCTTTAATTTTTGAAATATTAACAAACCATTGTTTTGTTGCACGATAAATAATTGGTTTTTTTGTTCTTCAATCAATTGGAATTGAGTGGACAATCTTATCACACCTTAATAATGCGTTTAATTTCTTAATACGATCAAGAATGATTTCATTAGCTCGTTCATAGAAAACACCTTCAAGTTCTGGATCATTGATTTCTTTACTAAATTTACCACTATCATCAACTGGACAATAAATTTTAATACCATATTTTTTTGCTACATAATAATCATCAAGACCAAAACCTGAAGCTATATGAACTAAACCAGTACCGTCATTATCAGTAATATAGTCTGCTAAAATAACTTGGTTAAATTTGTTTAGCCAAATATGTTTATATTGAACATTTTCAATACAACGACCAATAAATTGATTTAAAATCTCATATTGTTTTCATCCTAATAAATTTGCGATTTTAGCAACATTTTTTTCTAATACAATAAAATAATCATTACCAACTTTAACTCTTGCATACTTAAATTCTGGGTGAACAGCAATCGCTTGGTTACTTGGCAATGTTCATGGTGTAGTAGTCCAAATTAATAGTTTATCACCTTTTGAAATTAATGGTGTAACTGTTGTAACTTCAAATACAACATAAATTGAGTATGCTTGTGCATCTTGATATTCAATTTCAGCTTCAGCTAATGCTGAATGTGAAGACCATGACCAAAATACAGGTTTGTAATCTTGATATACCAAACCCTTTTTAATCATATCTAAAAACAAAAGCAATTGATTATTTTCAAAATCTGGATAAAAAGTTAGATATTTATCTTTAAAATCGGCTATTAAACCTAATTGTTGAAATTGTCCTAATTGATGATTAACATTTTTAATAGCAAATTCTTTACATTTATCCCTAAATTCAGAAATGGTTAATGCTGATTGTTTAATATCTCCTTTTTTTAATAATGCATGCTCAATTGGCAAGCCGTGAGTATCTCATCCAGGAATATAGCAAGCATTATAACCATTTAAAAAACGATAACGAACAATAATATCTTTCAATATTTTATTCATTGCATGACCAACGTGAATATCACCATTGGCATATGGTGGACCATCATGTAATATTC
>JAFSLT010000044.1 GCA_017448285.1 Clostridia bacterium | reverse complement strand
TATTATCAATGTTTTTTGACGAACTATCCAATAAAAAACAAACTGGAAATTCTTTTCCTTTTGCTTTGTGCACACTTGTTATTAAAACTGCGTCTTCGTGGTTAAAATTGTTCAAAACATCAAAATTTTTATTATTTAAAATGTAATCGATTAAATTTTCAATATTAATTACATTGTTGTTTTTTATAAATTCATTAGTCATTTGCAAAAATTTATCGTAATAAACGTTTCTACCAAACTTATTTTCTAAATCATAAATTAAATCAATAATTATTTTGTATAAATTATTTTTATTCAAATTATTCAAATATTTTATTAAATGAATGCATTTTTGAGATAAAAAATCACTCGTTTCGGAATATTTTTTTATTGAATTATACAAATTTAAATTATTATATTTTTGCTTAATCGTTAAAATTTCGCAAATTTCGAAACCAAAAAAATCATTCAGTATAACTTCCGTTAATGCAATTTCGGAATATCGATTATCTAATACTCGAAGCATGGCGATTAAAAATTTTGTTTCTTGAGAATTTAAAAAATCACTTGCATCATTAGTTTTGAATTTTATATTATTAATTTTAAATTTATCGAATAATATTTTGGAATATTTACTAAAATTTCGACACATAATACAAAAATCCGATAATTTTATATCAACTTTTTCCCCATTTTTATTTATTTTAAAATTATCGCTTATCATAAGTTTTATTTTATTGCAAATAAAATCGCATTCTTTTTCTTCTTTATTTTCGTTATTATTATAAATATTTTTAACTATTTCGATGCAATTGCTATCTTTATCAATAAAATTTGCCCCACAAATTAATTTTTCGTTTTTGTTATATTCAATTTCACTTATATATTTTGTCATGTGTTTTTCGAAATAATTGTTTATAAAATCTAAAATTTCTTTTCTACTTCTAAAATTTTTAGTTAAATTAATGTTTTTACAACCAACTTTTCGCTTTTTAAGCTCAAAAATTTCAGGCTCAGCGCCACGAAAACCGTATATACTTTGCTTATAGTCGCCCACTATGAACATTTTTTTTGCAATTAAATCAAAAATTTTGTTTTGAATGTCATTAATATCTTGAAATTCATCTATAATTATTTCCTTAAAATTGATTTCTAATTTTTTATTTTTTAAAATTTGATAAGCGATTTTTTCAATATCAGAAAATTCAAAAATATTTTTTTTAAGTTTTATTTCATAAATTTTTTTATCAATTTGTTTACAAATGTAAAGAAAAATCTTGGCTGTATTTTTAAGTTCAAAATTATTATTAAGAGAAATTTCCTTAAAATTATTTATTATTTTTTTACATTTATCTAAAATTTTTTTGATTTTTTCTTTTTCTTCGCATTGTTTTGCAGGTCTTAATTTTTCAAAATTAAATTTTTTTATTTTCTGAATTATATCAAATAAATCACAATCTTTTAATATATTTTTTAAATTTAAGCAATTAGTTTCGAATGTAGAAATATATTTTTCTTTTAATTCATCGTTAAGTTCACAAATTTTAATAGCTTGTTTTAACAAATCAATAATAAATTCAATTTGATTTTTTATATATTGTATTAAAAATTTATAAATTTTTGTATCTTCAAACGGAATTTCAAAATTTTTTATCGAATTTCCAATATATTCATTAATATCCGCAATATTTGCTGAAAAATCTAGCCATTTATGTATAAATTTAATAATTTTGTCTTCATTTACTTCGCCGCTAAAATTATTAATAAATTTAATTAATTCAGGATCATTATTTTTGTAAATTTCTTCAAAAATCAAATTTATCGCTTCAAATCTTATAGTTTCGATGTCTTTTTCGTCAGCTATTTTAAAATCAGGATTACTAATATTGTAAGGGTTTCCCATTGTTTTTTTCCCCAGCATTGCTGGAAAAAATTCCTGTTTAGAATTTCCAAAAGTGCCAATTTGGCTTATATTTTTTCTAACTACATACATACAAAAACTGTCAATCGTGCATATGAACGCACTGTCAAGATTTTCAAGTTCAGACAAAATACTAACATTTTTTGCACTTTCTTCCAAAATCCGATTTTTTATTCTTTCTTTCATCTCATCAGCCGCAGCGTTTGTGAAAGTCACTATTAAAAAATCTTTTAATTTATGTTTGCTTAAAAGTTTGTTTACAATTCGTTCAACTAAGACCGAAGTTTTGCCCGAGCCAGCGTTAGCAGAAACCACGATTAAATCGCCTTCGGCATTTATGGCTTTGATCTGCTCTGGAGTAAATTTTTTTTTATTTATATTCATGTTCAAGTTTCTCACACATAATATTAATTATTTCTTCTATTTTTTTATATCTTTTAGTTTTGATAAAATTAACGTTAAAATTTTTGCATATATTTTTATACTCGCAAACTTCGCAGCCAAAATTATTATTTAAAAAATTTTTGGGATTTTTATAAATTTCGCCATTTAAAATATTTCTTACTGCTTGTTTTATCATAAAATCAGAATATTTTAACATTATATCCATTTGAGTTTTGTCGAGTTTAAAAATATTTTTATTGTTATCCAAATTTTCGGTACTTATGCCCTGATAAAAAAAACTATTTTCGATTTTTTTTTCAATATCATTTTGATTATAATCTATATTTATCAAAGGTTTCTTAGTTGAAAAATAAAAAGCACCGGATTTTTCGTACCCTTCAATATTATATGAATTCAAATAAATCGCGGCTTGCAAGTCGGTGCCGTATAAAATATCATTAAAATCAAATTTTTTTTTACCAGTTTTATAATCAATTATTCTAATTTTTTTATTTTTTTTGTCAATATCTATTCTGTCTATTTTGCCGTTAAGATTAATAAAAAAATTGTTTTCAAGTTTAATTTTTCTGTTTATTTTAACTTCAAATTCACTGGGAATAAAATCATCTTTTTGGTTAATTTTTAAAATTTTATCAATAATAAATATTAAATTCTCAGAAATTTTATTAATCATATAATCTAATTTATATTTTGAATAAATTAATGAAAACTTATTTAACATATATTCTTCTACAATTTTTTTAATATTTAATTTATTGTTTAAATTATAAAAATTTTTTAAATATTTTTCAAGAACACTATGTACAAGCGAGCCATATTCAAGCGCGTCAAACGAAAATTTTCTTTTATTTTCAATTTTTAAGATGCTGCTAAAAAGAAAAAAAATTGAGCATTTATAATAATTTTCAATCTGAGATATATTCAAATCGATTCGATTGTTAAAAAATTCAATATTAAATTTTGTATTTTTCATAAAATTACTTTTCGATATTTTTTGTTCAAAAAAATTCTCTGAATTTATAATATTAAATTTTAAATTTTTATCTTCTAAAAAAATTATATATTTTTTATCAAATTTTTCAATTATTTTCTCGTATTTTGTTAATTCATCACAATTTTTAATAAGTAAAAAAATTGATTCTTTTCTTAAAGGCGAATAATTTTCAATATCTGATATTAAACTAACTTGATTTTTTTTATCTGGCAAAATTTTTATATTTTGGAATTTTTCTCTCAAAACATTTTTAATCTCAAAAAAATTATTTGTATAACTATTTTTCAAGTTTAACGATTTTAAAATATTTATGAAAATATCATAATTTTTATTTTTTTTATAAAATTTATCTTGCGAAATATTTATAATCGATTTAAAAAAGCCAAAATTATTTGTATTTTTTTTCAAATTGTCAAAAAAGTCCAAAATTTTATTCCTTGTATTTTCAATTGAATCGAGAGTTTCATTATTAATAATAAATTTTTTGTGTAAATCAACAACAAAATTAGAATTAAAATCATTAATATTGTAAATATTGCAATAATTTTTAAATTCTAAGATTTCATCATCAGAAAAATTTTTTGGGCACGAACTTAAAAAATCAAATATATTTTTTTTCGTAATACCCGATATCAAGAAATTTAAACAAGAAAAAATTAAATTCGAAATCTGTGAGTCAGTTATAGAAATTCCGTAATCTCTATTAAAATTAATCTTGTAATTTTCAAGCACATTGCTTAAAATTCCGTCATAATCCTTGATGTTTTTGTTAAAAACTGCAAAATTTTGATTAAAATTTTCGGATATTATTTTTGCAGTTAATTTATAAGACTCGATTATATTTTTTGATTTAATAAACATAAAACTTTTATCAAAATTATTCATAATTTATTTTATTTAAATTTATTTTTTAAATTTCTGGCAAATTTTAAAAATGATTTGTGGCAAGATTCATACAACTCGACTGCTTTAAATTTTATCTTATAACGCTGTTTGTTTTCAAGAATATTTTTTTCGTTTTGCGAAAAATTTTTATCATAAACAGGTTTGTTCACATTACAAGCTTCGGCAGCCGGAACGCACATCGGCGGAAACATCACGCACCACCAGTTTCTGCCCTTCCCCTCCCCTATTGTTATCTTTAGTGCTTCGTAATTTCCGGCAGGCAGTGAAATATTTTCATAATTTCGAGTGTTAAAATCATCCTTACAAATTTTAACGTCGACTGGGTAGTTAAGTCCATTTTTTAAAACTTCACTTTGCGCTATTTTTTGTATCTCAGAAATATTTTGCATAGCAAATTTTCGCGTTTCGTCAAGGGACTTAAATTTTTTCAATTCAAAACTTTTTATTACTGAATCTCGAATCTTTAGTTTTAAATTCTGGTCTTTACCCGAATCTGAATTAGCTATAACATGTAATCTCAAAACTTTACTTCTTATTTTGTTACAATTCGAGGAAAAATTAACAAAAGACAGCAAAATTGCAATTAAAAAACCGGTCATAATTGACTTTTCATAGATATTTAAAGAAAAATGTTTTTTTAAAAGCATAAAAACTACTCCTTTTTGTATTAGATTTCTTCAAAATCAATAACAAATACTTTCGAAGTAGATTTTCTGCATTATTTTTTTTTTTATTCAACAAAATTGGCAATATAAGAACATGTCTAAAATCTCGAATAGATGTAAATAATGATAAAAAATTATGGAAGCGACGTAATTCGAGAACAATTTGAAATCACCCGGGAGGATTTAGAAAAAACTAAAAAGACGGCAAGAGCAAGAAAATTGGAGACCTACGATGTTTTTGGCAGTATTATACATATTGAAAACAGGATGTCAGTGGAGAAATTTACCAAAAGATTCCCCAAATTGGAAAAATATCTTTTTTTATTTAATTTATCTTTTTCGCTTTTTAGTTAATTTTATTTTAATAAAAGGTTCTTAGCCAGGTTTAATCGCAAATCTAAAAGTTTTTCTAAATCTTTCTCTTTCCTTAATTTTACTTTGCAAATATTCTTTATTATGATATAATAGTAAAAAGGGGTGTTGACATGAACTTAAGTATTCAAAAAAATAATCAAGAAATAAAAGCGCCAAAATTAGAACATAAATATGAAAAATTCAAAAAATTTTTAAATAATCCAATCACAAAATTTTCGCTCAGCACTGTTGGCGGAATCGCTGCCCTGAGTTTAATTGCAAAATTAGTTTATGATAAAACTCATGAAGTTGTTTATAATGAACTTGTAATTGATAAAAACGATGTAACTTTGAGCGTTGCCGATCAAATTTGGATTGCGAAAAATATGATTTTGTTTGCACAACAATACCCGCTTTGCTGGCACAATGTTTTTATGCAGCTTTTAGCGTGCCCTGAATATATTTCTTATTCAAATGATCCAAATCATCCAATTCATAAATCCAAAAAAATTATGACTATGATTAATTTTGCTAAAAAAAATTTACCGGGCATTTTTTCAGAAGGAAAAGTAAAAATTCCTAAAGTAAAAGTCCCGATGGAAGTCAGGCAAGTGCCGGATGATGTTATTCTTAAAGTTGACCCAATTAGCGGTGAATTTGTTCCAGAGGATAATTCTTTAAGTGATGAACAAAAAAAACATATAATTGATTTTGCTAACTTTGACAATGTTAATGATGTGATTAAAAATAATGAAGGCAAATATATTTTTAATCTTTTGCCCAATAAGATTTGGTTAACTGATAAAAAAGAATATCCATTTGTATTGCACCCGAGAAATATTTATGACCAATTTTATCGATTTGATGATGTTCAATTTAATCAATTAGAAATATTAGACGTGCCGGTCACTGAGTTTTATAAAACAGGCGAAATAGAATACGGCGAAGACTGGAGTCGCGACATTTGTAAACCAATAAATGAATTAGATATTTCCCAATTAAAGGCTGTAAAGAAAAGGAAAAAAATTTATGGATGGAATGCACAGTACAAAAAAGACGATGTAATGAAATATTATAATAAAAAATCTGAAAATATTCTTAATGATTATAACAGAGGTGATTTCTCTTTTAAAGATATAAATTGCTGTCAAGAATACGGTTATTACCCAACTTTTGTTGTAATTTATGACAATGTTGATTATTCTTCTGTTCCGCACTATCATTGTTGTTATATTGTTTACGATAAAGATAAAAATATTAAATATTTTTTATGGGGCGATGGTATAAAGGATAGCTTTAGGGTTATGTCAGCAGATAAAAGTTTAGAAAGATTAAATAAATATTCCGCCATTTGGGTTAAATACTCGCGCAATGATATTGTTGAAAAATTCTATACACCATCTGATGATAAAAATGGCATTACTAAACACAAATAATAGGTTCATAGAAGCTTATCTTTCTCCGGCACCAGATTTCTTTCGAAGCCAATAACATATATTCTCTCCGGCGCCGCCGGAGAGAACAAATATTTATTTTAATTTTGAAAAAATATTTAAAATTTTATATATTTTTAAAACTTATGCCAACCCCAACCGCACCGGCTCCAGTATGGCAGCACACACTTGCCGAAAGCGAACTATAATATACACTTGCAGTTTTAAAATTATTTTTTAATATTTGAGTCCATTCAAAAACTTCTTCCGAGCTTAGCCCAGCTCCGGCAGCCCCTATACGCATTCTTGAAATATCATTTTTTGCAAACTTAGTTTCCAAATCATTTTTTATAGCCTCAATCATTTTAAGTTCGCATTTTTTCATATTTCCACGCACCTTGGCAAAAGGCTCTATTTTTCCCCCTTGAATGGTTAAAATTGGCTTTATAGATAAGAAACTACCAATAATAGCCGCGCTCGCGCTGATTCTTCCGCCTTTTTTTAAAAAATTTAAATCATTAACAGCCAGATATATAACGGAATTATAAGCGTCTTCTTCTAAAATTTTTTTTATATCAAAACCGCTTAATCCACGGTCGGCCAAGGATTTTGCCTGCAAAACAGAATCGAGCATTGTAACAGATATGCGGTGATTATCCACCACCAAAACTTTTCCGCTATATTCTAAAGATAGATTTTTTGCAGTTTCACAAGAACTCGAAAGACTGCTGGACATTGGTATATAAACCAGTTCATCATAACCTCTGCTGAGTATTAAATCCCATTTATTTGTAACTTCTGCAGGTGGAGGCTGAGATGTTAAAACTTGATTTTTATTTTTAATAAAATCAAAAAAATTTTCTTCATTGATATCTTTACCTTCGTAAAAAACCTGATTATCAATGATTACCGGCATATTTATCAAATAAATTTGATTTATCGCGGCAAAATCGGCAGATATACCGCTGTTGGTGTCCGTTACGATAGCTGTTTTCATTAATTTCACCTTTAATTTAATTATACAAGGCAATTATATAATATTTTTGCTCGAAAAAAAAGGAAAAAATTAAAAGTGGCGTTGTTAAAAAAGAAAAAGCAGCCTCCGGCGCCGCCGGAGAAAATGATATAAATCTTTATATTTATTATTGTTAATTCCATACACGGAGATAATCTTATATGAATCTGTTATTTCTATGCAATTTTAGTAATGCCTATGAAAGTTAGGTCTTGACTATTTTTATCATATGGTTATAATTTTAGTAAGTATGATGAGAAAGAGGTGACTATTTATGTTTGAATATTGGCATGCAAATACCGAATCTGTGTTTAAAAAATTAAATTCAAATATTGAAGGTCTGAGTAGCGAAGAAGCTAACAAAAGAATAGAAATTTACGGCAAAAATGAATATAAAAAACCTAAAAAAGAAAGTTTAGTAAATAAAATTTTTAGTCAGTTTAAAGATATTTCGATGATAATTCTTTTTGTTGCGGGAATAATTTCGTTTATTATGGCTTTTAATAGCGGTAAGAATTTTATCGAGCCCGTTATTATTTTCGGCATTATGTTTATGAATATTTTTTTGACTATTTATCAAGAAAAAAATGCCGAAAAAGTTTTGGACGAGCTTTCGAATATGAATATTCCAAGCTGTGTTGTCTTGCGCGATAATTTAAGAAAAGTTGTAAAAAAAGACGAAATCGTCCCCGGAGATATTATCGAACTTAAAACCGGAGATTATATTCCTGCCGATGCAAGAATAATAAACTGCACGAGTTTTGAAGTAGATGAGTCGGCTTTGACTGGTGAAAGCGAGCCTGTTGAAAAAAATTATGATATTTTGCTCGAGGAAAAAACTCCCATCGCAGAACGCAAAAATATGATTTTTTCAAGCTGTTATGTTACTAAGGGCAAAGCTAGAGCTATTATAGTCTCGACAGGAATGCAAACTGAAATGGGCAAAATAGCAAAATTTTTAAATAATAGCAAAAAAATAATTACGCCGCTGCAGAAAAAATTAAATAAAGTAATTAACTTGATAAGCATGATTGCGGTAGTTGCTAGTCTTATTTTGTTTATATTAGGAATTTTAAGAGGCGAAAATATCTGGAATATATTATTAACTACTGTTTTGTTGGCAGTCGCCGCTACACCTGAGACTCTTTCTCTTATTGTCACACTTTCGCTTACGCACAGTGTTCAAAATATAGTCAAAAAAAACGGACTTATTAAAAAATTACACGCAGTAGAGACTCTTGGCAGCGTGTCTGTTATTTGTTCTGATAAAACAGGAACTCTTACACAAGGCAAAATGGAAGTCAGAAAAATCTGGACCGGCGATAAAATTTTTAATCCCAAAGATAATTTTGATTCAAACTGCTCTGAGTTTATCAAAAAACTTGCCATGGTAAGCAATATTGATATTCATAAAGAATCTAATTCTATTGGGAATCCGACTGAAATGGCAATTATAAAATTATTTTTTGACGTTAAAGAAAAAATTAACGAAAAATACACAAAAGTTCATGAAATTCCGTTTTCGTCGGAACGCAAAATGATGTCTATAATATTCAAAGATAATATAACTCAGAAATATTTAGTTTTAGTCAAGGGCGCTATAGACAGGCTTTCTTTTTTAAATGCAGATAACGAAAAAATAAAAGAAGTTCATGATAAATTTGCAAGCGAAGCCTTAAGAGTCATATCTTTAGGTAGCAAAGAATTAGATAATTTACCTGAAAATCTTGACGGAATTGAAAATAATTTAAAATTTGAGGGCATGGTAGGAATTATCGACCCGCCGAGAGTAGACGCTAAAACTTCTGTAAATATAGCCAAAAGAGCTGGTATAAGAACTATTATGATAACCGGAGATCATGCAATTACTGCTGCTGCTATTGCAAAAGAAATTGGAATTTTAGAAGACGGAACAAAAATAATGTCCGGTAAAGAACTTGCAGAAATTTCTGAAGAAGAACTTTCAAAAATAATAAAAGATTATTCTGTTTATGCGCGAGTTGCTCCGGAAGATAAATTAAAAATAGTAAAAGCCTGGCAAAATAACGGCATGATTGTCTCTATGACCGGTGACGGCATAAACGATGCTCCTGCGATAAAAGCCTCTGATATCGGCGTTGCGATGGGAATAAACGGCACAGAAGTTGCCAAAAACGCTTCGGATTTAGTTTTAACTGACGATAATTTTTCTACGATAATCGAAGCTGTTCATGAAGGCCGGAATATTTATCAAAATATCAAAAAGACAGTTTGTTTTTTGTCAATATGCTGTATTTCGGAAATCATGATTATGATTTTTTCGCAAATTATGAACTGGGGAGCACTTATGAATCCGATAATGCTACTCATGATAGATTTGCTGGGAACAGGAATCCCGAGTATTTATTTTTCGCGAGAATTGCCAGAAAAAAATATGATGCTTTTTAAACCAATAAGTTACAAAGAAAGTATACTTGATAAAATTTATATGCTAAAAGTCGTAAGACAAGTTTTTTTAATGTCTTCAGTGACTTTAATCGCGTTTTTTATAGGCAAATTTTTGCAATTTTCAAATTTTATGCCTAATTTAAAAATCGGACAAACAATGGCATTTTTGGTTCTGGGAATATCTTCAATACTAAATATTTTTAACATTTCAAGCGAAAAATCAATTTTTAAACATGACTGGAGTAAAAATCCGAAGCTTGTTTATGCCGCGTTTGCAACTATGTCAGTGTTAATTATTTTAGTTTTGCTGCCACAGCTTGGGTCTTTTATTTTAAGTTCTGCAAAAATTTCAGTTTTTCATTGGCTATTTGTTTTAATTTTATCGATAATCCCCGTCAGTATTTCAGAGCTTTTCAAAATTAATATTAAAAAAACTAGTTAATTTATTTTTAGATTTACTTTTTTTTAGTTTATTTACCGTAATATCGGGGAGATTTTAGATTTAAATTATGGTTTTATAATTTTAAGGAATGAATAAAGTCTATTCCCGAACCACGCTACTTTTTGCACCGTTTTTCTTAAGTATCTTGTAAATTTTCTTTCTGTTTCTAGTGTCAATAAAGTATCACATACTTTGTTGTATTCTTCTTTCCAAGGATTAAAAATATCTTTAGTAATTCCTCGTTTAGTTTTAACCATTTCTTTATCGTCAATATTACTAGATTTTTGTATACTATATTTTTGTTCGTTATCGTTAACATAAGACAATATTGTTCCTATATCATTTTTAACCTTAAGTAAGGGGGTATAATTAATTATTTTGTTTATATTAATTTCAACTTCTGCTAAAAAATTATTCAGTTCATCTTCAAGATCCCCAACTTCTTCTTCCGAAAGATCACCGATATCCATATTCCCCAATGAATAAGTTATACTACCGCGTTCGTTCAAATCTTTAAGAAAATTTTTTAAAAATTTGACCCCACCATTAACCCTGAACTTATCGTAATATTCATTTTCTGAATTACTATTTTTGCCCGAGACTTCATTGAGTTTATCTTGAATGTGTTCAATAGTTTTATTTAACTTATCTTTAATTCCCAATAAATGCCTACAATGTTTTATAAAATTATTTTTGTCAGTATCATCATTTTCAAAACTGATAGCATTTTTTATAATTTCTTTTAATTTTTCTAGCGCTAGTTTTTTTTGTTCTTTACTTAAGTTTTTAAAATTTGAATTACTTATAAACGAATTATAAATTTGTTTTATTATATTTTTCCTTACTCTTATTTTAGAATTTTTCTTACTTCTTATACTATCACGATTTATACTTCCTGCAAGATTTTGAAAATCTTTCATTGATAAATTTTCAGGTGCCTGAAATTTTTCTTTTTTTGCCATAAAATTCACCTCACTTTATTTTTTTCGGTTTTCGGTTTAAATAAATTAATATAATTAAATAAACCGATTTATTTATATTTTACGACAAAAAAACCAAAAAATCAACTATTTTTTTGTTTAAAACGATAAAAAATATTCTCTTCGCTCGTCGGCTGGGAAAGAATACTTTATTTTCTCCGGTGCCTCCGAAGAAAATATCTATCTTTTTTTTACCATATTCCGAAAAACAGCTTGTATAATTTATACTTTTGTGATAAAGTGAAAGATGGTCAGCATATGTCAGGCAAAATGCTGAGTATATTTTCCCTATTTTTTATTTTAGGAGGAATCAGCTACTAAAAATTAATGTTTTTTATGTGCAAAAAACTTGCATAATTTTTATTTTTATGATATACTTAGAGAGAACCGGCTAAGTTTAGACAAAGCGCCGGGAGTTATATGTAATTTTTATTTTATTATATTATAGGAGGAGTTCATTATGAGAAATAATAAACGTAGATTTGAAAAAATTTTGGCGGCAGGGCTTGCCTTAGGTAGTTTGCAAGGTAATTTAGCGGGTGCTGCAAATGTGAAAAAGCCTGTATCTTACAGCAGTTCAAATAAAAGTGTTGTTGATAAAATTTGGTCGAATAAATTTACCAAAGGTGCTCTTTTAACCACTGCTGCTGTTGTTGGTGGAAAAACACTTTTTGATATTGGTAATGGAATTTATAATAAATTTAGAAATAAAGATATTAAAAATACTGACCCCGAGTTCTTTAGTTTTGAAGGTAAAAAGATAAGCGACTTAAGAGGTAGCAATATCGTTGTTTATGACGGAAAGATATTAATGTCTTTCGATGCTGACAAAGAAATCAATTTTGAAAAAGAAGAATTTAAGGAAGATCTTTTGCAGACTTTAGCTGCTAGTATGCACGAAGGTACTAGGGATCAGTGTTTAGGTGCTGAGGATAAAATTTCTGAATGGTACATGGAAAAAGGAGATGAGCGTGGAGTAGAAGTTTTCGAATATAAAAACGATGCTAATTTCAAAAAAGGTATGAAAGAAAGAAAAATTCATTACTTGTTAGATAGTAAAGGTGGCGTAGCCGCTGATAATAACAACAAAATTGGCCTTTCAAACAATACTGTATTTCGAATTAAAGATGAAGGTTTTAGGTTTAAAATTAATGTTTCGGGAATCGCAAATTTAGAGACAAAAGTGTTTGCTAAAAAAATGGTGTCTCAGCATTTGGGTCAGGGATTAGAGTTAACAGAAGACAACATTGAGATTATCCCTGATAATCCAAAAGATGATAAAAATACAATAAAAGGATACAAAGAAGCAGTTATTGAAAATTTTGCTAAACCAAAAGATGAAAATAACCTACGTTCAATTAAATTTTTAAGCCTTCCCAACGAAAATCTTGTTATAATTGACGAATCGGATGAGAAAGCAATGGTTTTACCATTAGAAGAAAGCAAAGAAAGCATAGAAGAAAACAGATGAACAATAGTTGATGTTCACATCTTAAAATTTTCTCCGGCAGTGCCGGAGAGAATTTGATAAATCGAAGCAAATGGAAATTTTTCGGAGTTCATACGAATTTTAAATTTCAAACTCAAAAACAAAAATCTTTTCTCCGGCGCCGCCGGAGAAATTGGAGAAACTTTCAATCATCGATGTTTTGCCAAAAGATAACAAATGATCAAAAAAGTTATTGTTTTTAGTAAAATTGTTGAAAATATTAATAATTAGGCATTTCTCAGGAAAAAATTGGCAAAATGCTCGGCGCAAAACAAGCAAGCATCAACGCTGTCTTGATGTCCACTGGGATAAACGACTTTCAGACTGCTTTTACCAATTTCGTCAATAGCTTCAGAAATTGGTCATGTACTAAAGTAGTTTAGAAGAGAATTCAAGAAGATTAATTAACAAACTGAGTAAAATTTTGTGCATTTCAAGCGATTTTGAATAACAAATGGTCTTACGTGCCAAACGTTTCAAACGAG
>JAFSLT010000043.1 GCA_017448285.1 Clostridia bacterium | reverse complement strand
TTATACGTAGATGATGATCCAAATAAGTATGGTATTACATGGTTGCCGGATAATGAGGTCGGTATTAGTTATAGTATTAAATTACTTGATAAAGAATTAAATGAATATCAAATTTTTAAAAATTTAAGATCACCGTTTGAAGTTAAAAATTAAATTTTTGCAGTAAGTTCATTACAATATATTATTGCAATTGGAAAAAAATATTCTCTCCGGCGACGCCGGAGAAAATGCTGAGTTTTTTAGTTTTAAAAAAAGTCTGGTATTTAAATAACTATTATTTATTTTATTATTTTAGAAATTTCAAACAAAATATTCATAGCTTCAATCGGAGTTAAAGAATTAGTATCTATATTCTTAATTTTTAAAAATATTTCATCAAAAAATTTATTGTTTTTTGGAGATTCCTGACTTGATTTTTCTATTTTAATATCATTATTTTCAAGTTTATTAAGAATTTCTTTAGCTCTATTAATTATCGAATTTGGCACTCCTGCTAGTTTTGCAACTTCGATTCCGAAACTGTCGTCCGAAGCGCCGCTGACTATTTTTCTCAAAAAAACTATTTCATCGCCATTTTTTTTAACGTCTACACGAAAGTTTCGCACGCCATTTATCGGCGCTTTTGAAATCTCATGATAATGCGTTGAAAAAAGAGTTTTAGCTTTTATTTTTTGCGTCATGAATTCAAGAACTGCCATTGCAATACTTAGCCCATCAAAAGTAGAAGTCCCGCGCCCGATTTCGTCTAAAAGCACCAAGCTTTTACTGCCGGCATTATTCGCAATTTGCGCAACTTCGTTCATCTCAACCATAAAAGTCGACTGCCCCGAGGCAACGTCATCCGAGGCGCCGATTCGTGTAAAAATACTGTCTATAATCCCAATTTTGGCCTGACTTGCCGCAACAAAGCAGCCTATTTGAGCCATTATGATATTTAAAGCAATCTGGCGCATGTAAGTCGACTTCCCGGCCATATTCGGCCCGGTTATTACTATGCTTTTGTTATTTTCGTCAAAATAAACGTCGTTTGGCACAAAAGAATTCGTATTTTCTAAAATTTTTTCGATAACCGGATGCCTTGAATCTTTAAGTTCCAAAATATCAGATTTTTCAATAACAGGTTTTGTGTAAGAATTTTCAATCGAAACTTCGGCAAACGAACGCAATACATCAAGTTTTGCAATCGCTGAAGCTGTTCTTGAGATTCTTTCGCTTTGCTTTGAAATTTCTTGTTTAATTTCGCTTAAAATTTTATTTTCAAGCTTGATTCTTCTGTCTTTTGCGCTAAAGATTCTAGCTTCAATAGTTTTTAATTCCTCGGTTATAAAACGCTCGCGCCCTGCCAGAGTCTGGCGTCGTATGTAATCTTTTGGGACCATATTTTTATAAGATGCACTAATTTCTATGTAATATCCAAAAACTTTATTAAATCCGACTTTGAGCTTTGGAATTCCTGTTTTTTCGCGCTCTTTTTTTTCGATTTTATCTGCAAGATTTTCGCCTCCGTCCATGTCTTCCAGAATCAAATCAAGTTCTTTGTTAAAGCCTTTTTTGATAAATCCACCGTCGCGAGTCAAAACCGGAGGTTCGTCTACTATTGAAGACTCGATAAGCGCAAAAATATCTCTTAACTCGTCTATATTTTCAAAAATATCTTGTAAAATCTCTGATTTCATATTTTTAACTAAATTTTTAACGCTTTCGAACGTACTAACAGCTGCTCCCAAAGATTTTAAATCCCTGCAATTTGCCGAGCCAAACGAGATTTTACTGAGTAATCTTTGAATATCACCAATTCTGCCTAAAATTTCACGCAACTCATCTGTTATTAAAATATTATTTATAAGCTCTTCAACGCCGTCGAGTCTTTCATTTATTTTATTTACATCTTTTAGTGGCTTTTCAAGATAAGTTCTTAAAAGTCTTTTGCCCATAGCAGTTCTGGTTTTACCTAAGACCCAAATTAGTGAGCCCTTTTTTTGTTTTGTTCTTATAGTTTCGAAAAGCTCTAAATTTGCAGCCGCACCACATTCAAGACGCATGAATTCAGAGCCTTCGTAAATTTTAACATCTTTTATGAAATCAAATTTTTTCTTTTGAGTTTCAGATAAATATGTAAAAAGCATGCTCAAACAACGTGAAACAATAAATGAGTTTTGATTAGTAAAGCAATTTTCGTATTCTTGATAATTTAAATTTAAATTTAATTTATTTTTCAAAAAAATTATTATATCATTTTTATTAGTTTCAAAGTCTTTTTGAGCATCCCTAAATCCAAAGCTACAAAATTTATGTATAAATTTTTTAAAATTATCCGGAACATCGCCGCCAATTAATGTTTCTTTTGGAGAAAATATTTTTATTTCGTTTTTGAGTTTATTTAAAAAATCTTCGCCCGAAAAATTAGTGATTTTAAGCTCTCCGGTTGAAATATCACAAAACGAAACTCCGGCTGACATTTTGAGAAAAAACACAGAACACAAAAAATTATTTTTAGTTTCGTCTAGCATATTTTCATCCAAAACAGTGCCCGGAGTTATAACTTTTGAAACTTCGCGCCTAACTAAAGTCCTGCCGTTGGCTTCTTCCTGCTGATCGCACATCACGACTTTGTAGCCTTTGGCAATAAGACGCGCAATATAACTTTCGCAGTTATGATAAGGCACGCCGCACATTGGAGCACGTTCATTAGAACCGCAGCTTCTGCCAGTCAAAGTCAAATCAAGTTCTTTTGCTACTAAAACTGCATCATCGAAAAACATTTCGTAAAAATCACCAAGCCTGAAAAAGACTATCTCGTCTTTGTGCTGATTTTTTACCTCAAAATACTGCTGCATCATAGGTGATAATTCGCTCATGGAAACTCCTTTTTATTATTTCTCGAATTTTTTTCAAATTTAAAATAAAAAAATTTAATTAACAACAGCCGTCGCACGTACTGCAAGAGCCGCTGCATGAACTCAAAAGCGATTCATTAAAAGTTCCGTGCGCGCTTTCGTTTATTATATTATTTACATTCGAAACCAACAAATCCAAACTTTTTTTGGCTTTTTCATAATCGCATACGATTTTAGTATCGTTAATTTTTTCGTACATATCCCTTAATTTATCACTTAAATCTTTTATTTTATCTTTATCAGAATTCTCTTGTGAAATTTCTTTGTTTAAATTTTCTTTTATATTATTAAATTCTTTGCGCATACCAGATAAATTCTCATCAGAATCCATTTTTTCTTTAAAAGATTTAAAATCTAAAAATTCTTTGGATTTTTGAATTTTAGCACCTAATTCTTTTGCCATTTCGATTATCTCGTTTCCCATATTTATCACCTTCCAAATTTAAACTTTTTTACCAATTAAATAACTCCGTTTGCTCGAAATTATTTTAGCATCAACTATATCTCCAACATTAAAACTACCCTCAAGTTCTACGATTATGTTTGATTTGCTTCTTGCAATCGACTTATTTACAAGGTTTTCTTCTATTATAACTTTTAAATTTGTTCCGACAAAACCTGACAAAAATTCCTGAGAAATCTCCTCCTGAATTTTTATAATTTTCGAGATTCTTTTAACTTTTTCTTCGTGCGATATATTATCTTGCATATTAAACGCCGCAGTACCGATTCGAGAAGAATATATAAAATTAAAAATCGAAGCAAATTTTATTTTTTGAATTAAAGAAACTGTATCTTCGAATTCAAGATTAGTTTCCCCCGGGAACCCTACTATTATATCACTTGTGATAACTAAATTCTTTATTTTTTCTCTGGCATAATTTATTTTTTCGATATATTCTTCACGCGTGTATTTTCTGTTCATGAGCTTTAAAATTCGATTGTTTCCGGATTGAACCGGTAAATGCAGGTGACCACTAAAATGCTTTAAATTTGCAAGAGTATCAACCAAATTTTTATTAAAATCTTTCGGATGCGAAGTCATAAATCGAATTATAAACTCGCCG
>JAFSLT010000042.1 GCA_017448285.1 Clostridia bacterium | reverse complement strand
ACATGAGTTATCCGAGCATACAAAAATTCTGCGCAGATGCTGGATATAGGGGAACATTTGTGTCTAATGTGAACGAAAAATTAGGTCTTGGTGTAGATATTTCGGAAAAAATCAAGCCTCATCAATGGGAAAAACTTCCCTGGCGTTGGGTTGTTGAACATACTTTTTCTTGGCTCAATAATTCCAGAAGACTCTCTAAAGATTATGAATTTTCCGTCTCTTCTTCAGAATCTATGGCCATTATTTCTCACTTACACACTTTGTTAAAACGTTTGTGAATACGGGTTCTAATTTATTGAGGTGTTTTTTATGAAAAAGTTTAGCAGAAGAAAAATGGCACTGTGCATTAGTTTTAGGGTCATGCACTGTGGCTCAAAATTACATGTTATAATTAAAGTATAATATTTTAGGGGGTGTAAATATGTGTTTTTTAAACAAAAAAAATTGCTTTGATATTAAGTTTATGCAGTGCTTTTGGAACAAAAAGTTTCGCAATGAGTGATAATTTGCTTAATGAAGTACAAATTAACAAATCAGTAAAAATTCCAGCAACCCGGAATCAAAAATAGTTGGAGCAACTGCTCTTAGTTTACTGGGATTGAGTGTTTTATCATTTGGTGGTTATAAAACTTACAATTTTTTTAATTCAGATAAAAAAATGATAAATATGATAACAAATATAATGGCACGTTAACTACTGATAATAAATATAACGAAGAAGAATTATTAACTGATTGTAAATACAAAGAATGCCTTAAACGCTATTTACATGATAATCCGTTTAGTAAAATGAATAAAGCACTTGATTATAAAAATAAAATTAAAAAGGAATACGTAAAAGATACAATTGAAAATTATGATGATTTGAAAAAAGCTATTGAAACCGTAGCTTACAAAATTTATTCGACAAATGAGTCTAGAAGTATTTGCCAAAATTGGTGAAATAATATTTCAAAAAAATCTAATAATAATTTTAAAAAAGCAATAGATGGATATATATTTGTTGATGAAAATAGTGATCAATTCCACGAAATACAAAAATTTATTTTTAATAACAAATTACCTGACATTTTCTCAGCTGCCAAACGATTAGGTAAAAAAATTGTTCCAGTTTTTAAAATTATAAATAATAATGAAAAAAACTTTAACATAAAATTGTATCTTGCATGCGGAAATGAAATTGAAAATTATTTAGTTGAAGACTATAAAGCTTATGATACTTATAATACTAGTGATTATGACTTAATCCAGAAGATTAATAATGAATATTAACACTGCAAAATATGAGCAACATAATTTCTACGATGACAGAAAAAAGCGCTCATATCTATAGTGTTTTTATTTGAAAAAGGTAATACGTTGCCTTTAAGAATTTAGTTTCTTTCCGGCCGACGTCCGGAGAGAGTATATTTTTCAAGTGTAACTACTATAGTAGCAAAATATTCTCTCCGGCGACGCTGGGGAGGGTATTTATAATTTAATTTTTAAATTTCGAAAGAAGTCTATTTGAAGAACCAAAATACTCTCCGACCAACAGGTTAGAGGTTATTTTCATATAAAATAAAATTAATAAAAATTTTTCAAAACCGAATCTATATCTTCAATTTTAATTCTATCTTGATGCATCGAATCGCGATGCCTGATTGTTACAGTATTATTTTCCTGAGTTTCAAAATCGACGGTAACACAATATGGCGTGCCGATTTCATCCTGGCGCCTGTAACGTTTGCCTATCGAGCCGGATTCATCAAAATCAACAGAATATTTTTTAGCAAGATTTTCATAAATATTAAAAGCTAGCGAAGATAATTTTTTGGAAAGCGGTAAAACGGCAAACTTAAACGGAGTAATGCTTTCATTAATTTTTAAAACTATTCTTTTGTCGTTTTCTTCCAAATTTTCTTCGGTGTAAGCATCGCAAAGAATTGCAAAAAACAGTCTGTCAAGCCCCACCGAAGGCTCAATGACAAACGGAATATATTTCTCATTTGATTCCGGGTCAAAATACTCAAAAGATTTGCCGGAAAATTTTTGGTGCTGCGTCAAATCAAAATTCGTACGGTTCGCGATGCCCCAAAGCTCGCCCCATCCAAACGGGAACAAAAATTCAATATCGGTGGTAGCCTTTGAATAATGCGATAACTCTTCTTTTTCATGATTTCTTTTGCGTAAATTATCAGGATTTAAACCAATTTTTTTAAGCCAATTAAAACAAAATTCATTCCAATATTTAAACCACTCGTCATCTGTGCCGGGCTTACAAAAAAATTCAAGTTCCATTTGTTCAAATTCACGAATTCTAAACAAAAAATTTCCCGGAGTTATTTCATTTCTAAAGGATTTTCCAACTTGAGCTACACCAAACGGAATTTTTTTTCGCGTACTGCGTGCAACATTCATAAAATTTACAAATATTCCCTGGGCAGTTTCGGGACGCAAAAATATCTGATTCAAACTTTCTTCAGTAACTCCCTGAAACGTTTTGAACATTAAGTTAAACTGCCGAATTGGAGTAAAATTACAGCTACCGCAATTTGGACATTTTATATTATTTTCTTTTATAAAACTTTCAGCTTTTTGTGAATCATTTGAATTAAATTCGAGATTATTTTGCTCAATAAGCTTATCGGCGCGGAATCTGAGTTTGCAATTTTTACAGTCAGTCAGCATGTCAGAAAAGCCGCCAAGATGTCCCGAAGCCTCCCAAACTCTAGGGTTCATCAAAATTGCAGAGTCAAGCAAGACATTTTTGTCTGATTCCAAAACAAATTTTTTAATCCAAAGATTCTTAATATTATTTTTCATAAGAGCGCCCAAAGGACCGTAATCCCAAGTGTTTGCCAGGCCTCCATAAATTTCGGAGCCCTGAAAAACAAATCCACGAGATTTACACAAATTTATTATTGAATCTACATTTTTTTGATTATTTAGCACAAAAAATACCTCAATTAAGTTTATTAAAACAAAGAATTACTTATCAGGTAAGGCCGCAATAGCCGGGAGTTCTTTACCCTCTAGGAACATAAGTGACGAACCGCCGCCGGTTGAAATATGATACATTTTATCAGCAACCCCTGCTTTGTTAACAGCTGCCGCAACATCGCCACCGCCGATAACAGTTTGAGCACTACTATTTGCAAGTAATCTGGCAATCGAAAAAGTGCCTTCGGCAAAACTTGACCATTCCGAAACACCAAGCGGACCATTCCAGATAACAGAACCCGCATTTTTAAGTTCGTTTGAAAAAAGTTCGATACTTTTAGGTCCGATATCCAGCCCTTGCCAGCCGTCAGGAATTTTATCAGAATCTACGACCATGGTTTCGGTATCAGATTTATATTCTTTACCGAGCTTGCAATCGACTGGTAGCAATAATTTTACGCCTTTTTCTTTTGTAAGAGCCAAAATATCTTTAGCCAAGCTCAATTTGCTTTTTTCGCATATCGAATCGCCGATGCTGTAGCCAAGAGCATTCATAAAAGTATAAGTCATACCGCCGCCGATTATAAAAGCGTCAACTTTATCCACAAGATGCTCGATAACACCGATTTTATCCGAAACTTTTGCGCCGCCGAGTATCGAAACTAAAGGCCTTTTTGGGTTGTTAATAACACTTGAAATATTCTGTACTTCTTTTTGGATTAAAAATCCGCAATACGAGGGCAAAAATTTAGGAACTCCCACAAGCGAGGCGTGCTCTCTATGACAAACCCCAAAACCGTCATTTACGTAAATATCGGCAAAAGACGCGAGTTTTTTTGCAAATTCTTCGTTATTTTCTTCTTCACCGATTTCGAACCTCAAATTTTCAAGAACGCATATTTCGCCTTCTTTAAGAGAAGAAACCAGAGCTTTTGCGCTTTCTCCAACAACATCCGAAGCAAGTTTAATATTCATATTTAGCTTTGACGCAAGGTAACAGGCGGCTTTTTTAAGTGACATAGATTCGTCAAAAACACCGTGTGGTCTTCTAAAATGCGAGCAAATTATCAATTTCGCATTTTTACTTACCAAAAATTTTATAGTTTCAAGACTTTCGTCTATTCTGCGAGTATCAGAAATCTCGCCGTTTTCGTCATAAGGCACGTTAAAATCGCACCTGAGCAAAACTTTTTTCCCCTCGACCGGGGCATCGTAGACACTACGTTTATTCATAAAACATCTCTCCTTTCGTTGATAAATGCATTGTATCACAAACAAAATAATATTGCAAATTTTTTCAAATTAATAATGCATCGTAGTGGTTACATTTGAAAAAAATCATTATCTCCGGCGATGCCGGAAATAGATTTAGAATCCGTATGCACAAAATGAGATAAAAGAGATAAAATAGGAATTATGAAAAAAGAAAATAGAAAGTCATACCCGAGCGACCTAACAGATAGACAGTGGAAAGAGATAGAACCACTGTATACGGGAATGAGAAAATGCAAATGGAGCAAAAGGAATTATAGCTCTCATTTGAAAAGGGCAATACGTTTCCTTGAAGAATTTAGTTTCTCTCCGGCCGGCGGCCGGAGAGAATAACTTTATAACAAATGCCGTATTGT
>JAFSLT010000041.1 GCA_017448285.1 Clostridia bacterium | reverse complement strand
TTATAAAATTATTTAGTGCATCGCATACAGATTTGGCAACATTATCTAAATCTGGAGAACTTGTCGGCAACAATTTTTTAACTGTTTGGGAATAGGGAAGAAGGTAATTATATCCATTTTTACCGGTAAATCTTTGCTCCAAAACTTTTGTGAAACTGCCAAATAGCTTGATTTTATTAAGTTTTCGTAGTAAAATAGAAAACGAATATTTTCTCCGGCGGCGCCGGAGGAAAGGTCTGTGATTTTTTGGAGTATACGAAAATTTCCTACCTGTAAAAATTGCCAACTCTAGGTCGCTCTTGCTAAAACTTCAAATTTAACTTTCATTTTTGTCTTCCTCCATTTCTGACAGTTTTTCCAAATTAGTTGAATTATCTGGATATTCAATACTCTCATCACCGGTGTCAAAATTGATCTTAAGGCTTGAGTGATCTGATTTTATGGCATCCTGCATATCAGTCGACATAATGCCAAATTTGGAAATTAAAGATTTCATTAAAGTTTTTCTAGCCATCTTATCAAACTGCGATGCCCATAAAGTTTCGCTGGATTTTCCGGTCTGTTTGTACTTCCGAAAGCTTTGGGAATACTTGAGCGCGTGGTCTTCGATCTCTTGAATGCTCCAAAAAATGATTTTTCTGAATCCGTTCGTGAGTTCCATTCCTGCCATATATCCAATTATTGGCTTTTCTGGTCGAATGTCATCCGGAATCCACTCGATAATCGGATCCCCAACGAAATCTCTGCCGACGAATTCACCCTCACGAACATCACGAGAGTTAAGAGCCTTGTAACGCCCTGTTCGCAAGGCTAACTGAATGTATCCCTTGCATCCGATTTGGAATGTAGCTGTATTTTTATACGGAACTGCCCAAGCGAACCCAAGATTTGGATCAAATGGTAAATCCATAGATGCAGCCTTCAAGGCGCAAGCCAAAAGCGAGTTTCTATCACAATTTTTCAAATAATTAGAACTACTGGCTAAACTTGTTAAACTTGTAATAAATTGATTGGTTCTTTCCCCCAAAATTGACTGTAAATACTTTTTCGTTTTTTCATTTGACAAATAAATAGACATACTGGTTTGTTCTGACATATTTTACTCCTATTTTTTTGAATTTTTAAAAATTTTAGCATCAAAATGCTTCTTAAAACTGCTGTCAACACAGCGTTTGCAAAAGATACAACCGATGATATTGTAAAAATCTTCGTCATTTTTGATCTGACTTTTTTACCCTATTTTTCGAACTTTGATATTTTTTGTTACGATTTTACTTAAAAAATAATCGATTTTTACAAATTATTACTTGACTTATTCAATAATATATATTATAATATAAATAACCTGCAGGTTAAGTTTTTTTATAGGAGGAAAGATTGTGAATAAATTTTTCACTGTAGTGTCTGTATTAAGTGTTATTCTAAATGGTTGTAACTTTAATGTTGAGGCAAAAGGCAGAGGCGGCAGAAGTCGAAGCGGCCATAGCCATCGTGTATCTGCACATAGCAGAAAAATTACTACAACTAAAAATGGTGTTACGCATACTCGTACAGTACACGTAAAAGCTCACAATTCTAAGTAGTTTAATACCAGTGCTTTAAAAGCACTGGTAAACTGTATTTTTTTAATTTTATGATAAGAAATATAAAAGAAACACCAGGCGGAGCCCCGCGAATTATCGACGATGACACTTTAGGCAAGCTCAAGAAATTCTTCAAAAAAACAAGAAAGCTCCTGCGAGAAAAAAGTGCATTGAAGAAAATTATTTGCTTTCTACTAAGATTTCGTGCGGATATTGCAATAAAAATATATTCGGTGTCAGTGGGATTTCACATACTGGAAAGTTTTATCAATACTACCAATGTTCATAAAATCGCAAGAAAAAATGTGATTTAAAGCCAATTAGAAAAGAAATAATAGAAAATTTGGTAATAAAAACAGTTTTTTCTATTTTGACCGATGAAAAGATCGACAAAATTTCAAAACGAGTTTGCAAACTTTCCGAAAAAGAAAGTAACACCGATACCCTAAAAAGAGTTAAAAAACTCATCAAAGAAAATGAGAAAGCAACTGAAAATTTAGTAAAAGCCCTCGAAGCCGGCAAAGCTGTAGATATTATTTCTGCTCAAATCGAAAAGAGACAAATTGAAAAGCAAAATTTAGAAGCAAAACTTGCAAAAGAAAAAATTTTGAATCCAAAACTCGAATTTGCGCAAGTAAAATTTTTCTTTGACAGGTTTAAAAACGGAAACGTGAATGACATGAAATTTTGCCAATACATGGTTGACACGTTTATAAACAGAGTTTTTTTATTCAAAGAAAAGCTCCTAATCCTTTGCAATGCTTGCGATAGAGCAATAAATATCCCTCTGGATTTTTCTCATCCTGAGGGTTCGTATTGGGTCAATTTGGTGGAGATGAAGAGAATCGAACTCTCGACCTCACGGATGCGAACCGTACGCTCTACCGACTGAGCTACATCCCCTTAAAAAATTTCGCCCTTTATCATCAGACGAAATTTAATTTTGCGCCTTAAAATTCACCATTTTAAAACGCATTTATATAGTAACATAAATCATTTGAAAAATCAAACATCTGAATAAACAAATTATTTAAAAAATTAAGCACTCACAGCATCTTTAAATAGCTTCCCGGGTTTAAAAGCGGGAACATCCACAGCATCAATATGAATTTCCTCACCGGTTTTTGGATTCCTACCGGTTCTGGCTTCCCTATGCCTTCTTTCAAAAGTACCAAAACCTACAAGCTGAACCTTATTCCCGCTGGCAACATCTTCAGTCACCACTTCGGTGAAAGCATTTAAAAAATTTTCCACCTTATTTTTTTCAAGTCCAGTTCTTTCCGATATAGCTGTAACTAATTCTGCTTTGTTCATAGTTTGAAACCTCCATATAAATTTTATCGAACATAGCGATGCTTTTTAAGCTATCATATAAGCTTTTGTTTTGCAAGGCTTTTTCCCCGATAATGTCAAAAAAAATCAAATGAATTTGAATTTTCTTAAAATTTTAGATTTTTTCGTATTTTCAACTGATTTCAATTCTTTTCTTTATAACATTTTATTAAAAATAAACCTAAAAAATCACAACAAAAAACTGAATATTTCACTTTTTTTATTAAATAAATTTTATTCATAACATTTAGCAACATTTTCATATTTTTTTATTTTTAATAAAAAATGGTGACTCGTGCGGGAATCGAACCCGCGTTACCAGCGTGAGAGGCTGGTGTCTTGACCGCTTGACCAACGAGCCTGGTACACCATCAGGGACTCGAACCCTGGACACCCTGATTAAGAGTCAGGTGCTCTACCAACTGAGCTAATGGTGCAAATAAAAAGAGGACTAAAAACTTAGTCACTCAAAAACACTAATTAATAATTATTGATTTACTGGCATCGTTCTGCTGTAATTTAGGGATACAAACCCTTAAAACCGAATCATTATAACTTGCTTTTATTCCTGAACGATCTAAATTATCGGCAATAAAAATCCTCCTTGAATACTGACCGCTAAATCTTTCTTTTAAAAGATAATTACATGATTTTTTATCACACGATTCAGATTTAACCGAAACATTCAAAGTCAAATGACCTTTATCGAACTCCAATTTTAAATCAGATTTAGGAACACCAGCCGGGATATCGGCAATTACATCAAAACAATCCTTTTTTTCAATAACATCAATCTTTATAGGATTTTTAAACATCTTTTGAGTATCAAAAAAATTTGTAGGGAAACCGAAAAAATCATCATCATAAGGAATCAAAGACATAAAAAACCTCCAAAACCAAACTAAAATGACAAAAATAAGAAAAAGGATAAAGAAGAAAGAGAGAAAGGAAGCCACAAGAGAAAGCAAAAGACCACTTAGGAGCAGGAAGCTAAGAAGATTACGCTTCGTACACGCCTGCCCTAACAACCTTTTAGTCCAAAAGGGGTCTGAGATATTTAATCTAGGAGAGAGCTTCACGCTTAGATGCATTCAGCGTTTATCAAACCCGCACATAGCTGCTCAGCAATGCCACTGGCGTGACAACTGATGGACCAGAGGTGCGTCCA
>JAFSLT010000040.1 GCA_017448285.1 Clostridia bacterium | reverse complement strand
TTATCTCTACCAAATTTTGACATGACAATCAACTCCTCAATTTAAAATATAAAATATATAATGTTATATTTCGGTATTATTTCTTATTATAGTTATTAACAATTGACTTGTCAAGCAAAATTCGCTAAAAAACATAAAAAATCTAAAAAATTTTTTGGCGGCGCGAGGCTGCTTGTTTATAAAACTATCGTACTCAGTGCCGATTCAATCCGGAATCTTGAAATTCCGCAACCGAGTTTTGATGTAAATTCCGAGCGTGCTAAGCACGGTGAACAAAATACTTTTGCGGAACAATTTTGGCACGATTTGAGAGTATCTTTCAAATTTTTTATACATTTTGACTTTATTTCTTTCGAAAATAAATTATCGTTAACATTTCCCATTAAAAATTCGGTTTTGCCAACAAATTGGTGGCAAGGGAAAATATCGCCGCTCGGTGTAACCGCAATATAATCGTTGCCACAACCGCAGCCTTTGACTCGTTTTGTTAAACATGGGCCATTTTTTAAATCGATATTAAAGTGGAAAAAAACAAATTCAGGGTCAATTTTCTGGGTATTTATGACCCATGCGGCAAGTTTATCATATTCTTTTTGAATTTTTTCTAAATCGTCAAAATCCAAAGCGTAATCAGTGCTTTCATCAATAACAGCAGGCTCCAACGAAATTTTTTTAAAGCCAAGATTATAAAGCGCAATTACATCCTGTGTAAAATCAAGATTTTTTTTAGTAAAAGTCCCACGTATGTAATAATCTTTTTTGCCGCGCTTTTTGATTATTTTCTTAAAATTTTCGACCACAATATCATAGCAGCCACTTCCGCCGGCGGTAATTCGCATGCTGTCGTTAATATTTTTCCGGCCGTCGAGCGACATTACTATATTGCTCATTTCGCTGTTTAAAAAATCAATTTTTTCGTCATCGAGTCCTAATCCGTTAGTAGTTATCGTGAATCTGAAATTTTTATCGAAAATTTTTGCGCTTTTTTTTGCATATTCTATTGTTTTTTTGATAACTTCAAAATTCATCATCGGCTCGCCGCCAAAAAAATCGACTTCTAAATTTTTACGTTTTTTACTATTTAAAATAAGAAAATCTATAGCATTTTTGGCAGTTTTTTCGCTCATAAGCATCCTTTTGCCGCCAAAATCACCCTGCGAGGCAAAACAGTATTTGCATCTTAGCTGGCAATCGTGAGCAATATTTAAACACATCGCTTTTATCGGTGATTCAATTTGAATACTATCGATGTTTATATCTTGAGCAAATAATTGCGAATTATTTTCTAATTTTTTTATTTCGTCAAAAGCTTCCAGGACTTCGTTTTTGCCGTATTTTTTATATAAACTTAAAAATCGAGATGTATTTTCTTGGCAACCCGGAGTGTAAAAATCAAGAATTTCATAGACAATATCGTCGACTACATGAATTGCGCCGCTGTTTGTATCTACTACTATTTTTTTACCAAATTTTTCAAATTTATGTATCATTTTAATTCTCTTTATTTTTTAATTTTATTTTTAAAAATACACATACATCATTATTTTAAATCGTTATTTTCAAAAATGCAAATAAAAAAACTTAGAACCCGTCTAAAAAATCTCGAAATGGCATTGCTAAAAAAAGATAGATATTTCCTCCGGCTGTGCCAGAGAAAAATTTGAAATTTTTATAATTTATAACCAAGAGCGATTTATTTTTAAATAAATATTTTTTATTAATGTTGCAAAAAAAATGTACATAATTAGAATCAGAATTAAATAACCAAAATATTTGACAGGCATCGGAACGAACCCAAAAAATTGACCCCATGGAATAAGCGTTAAAGTATTTAAAAACACGCAGCATAAAAGTGATACGAAAGTAACTAATTTTGAAGGTCTGCTTTGAATTATCGGAATTTTTGGTGTTCTTAATATATAAGTTACCAAAACTTGCGACCAAATGCACTCTATAAGCCATCCTGTTTGGAACATCGCCATATAAACTGTTCGCATATTCATTCCCGAAAATATTCCCGAAGAAATTACGGCATCTTTTGCAATTTCGCTGTATAATAAGCCGTTTGAGACAAATTTAGGGCAAATTATAAAATACAAAACAGCATAAGTTATCCAATCAAAAATCGAGCTTATCGGACCGTTCCAGACCATGAATTTGCTTACAGATTTTGCTTCCCATTTTCTGGGAGTTCTTAAAAATTCTTTATCAACATTATCCCAAGGAATTACCATAGAAGAAATATCGCTTATTAAATTTAAAAGTATTAGGTGTAAACTCGCCATTGGCATAAAAGGCAAAAGCGCGCTTGCCGCCAGAACCGAAAACATATTGCCAAAATTGGAACTTGAAGTAATTTTTATATATTTTATCATATTCGCATAAGTTTTTCTGCCTTCGATTATACCGTTTTCAAGAACCATCAAGCCTTTTTCCATTAAAATTACATCAGCTGATTCTTTTGCAATGTCAACGGCGTTTTCGACCGAGATGCCTATATCGGATTTTTTCATCGCCGCGGCATCATTGATTCCATCGCCCATAAAGCCCACTACATGGCCGTTTTCTCTTAAAATCGAAACTACTTTTGCTTTTTGGTTCGGCGTAAGTTTTGCAAAAACAGTCGTTTTTTCTGCTGCAATTTTGAGTTCATCATCGCTCATTTTTTCAATTTGAGAGCCCAAAAGCAAATTTTCAACCGGGAGCCCTACTTTTGAACACACACTTTTTGTGACTTTATCGTTATCTCCGGTTAAAATTTTAGTAATAACTCCGTGTTCTTTTAAGACTTTTATGGCTTTTTTCGAAGAATCCCTAGGAGGGTCCAAAAATGCTAAAAAGCCAATAAGGGTCATATTATTTTCGTCGCTAACTTCAAATTTTTTATTTTCAAAAGCATCTTTTTTGGCAAGAGCGATAACACGCATGCCTTTGGCGTTTAAGTCGTCAGAAATTTTAACAACTTTTTCTTTTATTTTTTCAGTAATTGTTTCCGGTTTATTATTAAAAAGTGCACTTGAACAAATACTGAGCATTTCTTCTATTGCGCCTTTGGTTACCATGTATTTTTTATCATTTTCCGAAACGATAACAGAAAGTCTGCGACGCTTGAAATCAAACGGAATTTCATCAATCAGCTTAAAATTATTTTCAGAAAATTTTTTGTTTTCATTTACAAAACTGATTATTGCTTTGTCTATCGGATTTTTAAGTCCTGTTTGGAAAAAACTGTTAAGATAAGCGTATTTGCAGACTTTATCGTCATTTTCGCCATTTGGATTTATATAAAGCTCCAAAACAATTCTATCTTCAGTTAAAGTTCCGGTTTTGTCAGTGCATAAAATATTCATAGCGCCAAAATTTTGAATCGAACTTAAATTTTTAATTATCGTCTTTTTTTTAGACATCGAAACAGCGCCTTGAGATAAACAAGTTGTAACAATCATCGGGAGCATCTCAGGAGTTAAGCCTATCGCAACCGAAAGCGCAAAAATAAACGCACTTAGCCAGTCACCTTTAGTTATGCCACTGACAATAAATACGAGCGGCACCATAATCAGCATAAATTTTATAAGAACCCAGGAAACATCGCTGATGCCTTTATCAAAGCTGGTTTGTTCCTCTTTTTTGCTAACTTGTTTGGCAATCGAACCTATCATAGTGTTATCGCCGGTTGATAAAACAACTGCTTTTGCAGAGCCACTGACAACGTTACTTCCGGCAAAAACTAAATTTGGAATATCCGTAACAGAATCGTAATCTTTTTTTACTTTTTGACCCGAACGTTCAAGCTGGTCACTTTCGCCGGTTAAAGAAGCTTGGCTTATAACAAGACTATTTGATTCCAAAATTCTTGCATCTGCCGGAATGATACTCCCGGACGAAATATAAAATATATCGCCCACAACGAGCTTATCGGTTGGAATATCAATTTTGCCATTTTCGCTGCGGCTGACGGTTATCGTACTTTTAATCATCGCAAGAAGAGCCTCAGCAGCTTTGCCAGATTTTGATTCTTGAAAAAAATTCATAAAGCCCGAAACTAAAACAAGAGTTAAAATAATTATAACAGTTGCTGGATTTATTTCATCTTTATTACCGCTTAAAATAGGCGAAATAATATCCGTAAAGGCTGAGACTCCGGCAATAAAAACAAGTATAGCAATGAATGGATTTGCAAAAGATTCAATTAAAATATCCCATTTAGTTTTTTTATCAGATTTTGTTATAATGTTCGCGCCATATTGCGCCATGTTGGCACTTATACTTTTCGCATCCAGCCCAGATTTTGTGGTGTTGAGTTCCCAATAAACCGAATTTTCATTCATTTTTGAAATACTTTTTAAAAATTTAGTCCCTCTATCCAATTTTTGCATGTTTCACCTCTTTGATTTTTTTTATTTTAAAAAATGAAAATATTTTGATTTTAAACCATATTTTTGTACTATATACACAATAACTCGAAATAAAAAAAAATCAATGAGAAAAACTTTGGGGCATTGCTAAAAAGCAGCCTCCGGCATAGCCGTAGACCGCTTTTGCCAAAAAAGTCAAGGCTTTTTGCAAAAAATCATTAAAAAAACTGAAAATTTTGGATTTTTTGTATCAAAAGTCGAGTTTTTACACGGTGGAACACCTTATAAAACTTTGGAATACACAAAATAGAGAAAAGAATATTAGATTACTCAAAAAGTAGAGGAATGTTTGATAAATTTTGTCGTTTATGATATAATTTGCGCAATGTACAAACTAAAAAAATGTACATTATCCATAGTTCTTTTAAAACGAGGTGGTTTAATTATGAATTATCCTGTAACTTGTGTTTGGGAAGTCACTATGGCATGCAACATGCGCTGCAAACATTGCGGCTCTTCTTGCAGTAGCGCTTTGCCCGGCGAACTTTCGACGGCGGAAGCTTTTAAATTCATAGATATGTGCAAAAATATCAATCTTAAATGGATAAATTTATCCGGCGGCGAGCCGTTTGTTAGACCAGATTTAATATTATTAATAAAATATTTATATGCTAACTCAATTCCTATAAATATAATCTCAAACGGATGGCTTGTTTCTGAAGATATTGCCAAAGAACTTGCAGGTATTAAATATTTAAGAGTAATGATAAGCCTTGATGGTCCTGAAGAAATCCACGATTTCATACGAAAGCCGGGTTCTTTTGCAAGAATTAAAAATTCGCTTGAGATTCTTAATAAATATAATATTTTAACAGGATGCATTACTACTCTTACAAAACAAAATTATAAATTTTTAGAAGAAATAAGAACATTTTTGGCAAAAATGAATGTTGAATGTTGGCAAGTGCAGCTGGGTCTTCCTATGGGGAATTTATCCGAAAATAAAGATTGGATACTCGAGCCTAAGGATTTAACCGGCATTATAGATTATCTTTATGAAAAAAAAGGCAAAGACGGCGTGCACATATTTCCTGCAGATTGTATGGGATATTATAATGCTAAAATTGATGGAATTTTAAGCGAAGCTTACGGAGAAAAGGTAGGCAGCTGGAGAGGCTGCAATGCCGGAGTCAGTAGTTTTGGTCTGCTCCATGACGGCGATATTGTAGGATGCACATCTATAAGGGATAAAAAGTACGTCGAAGGTAATATAAAAAATCAAACATTAAGAGAAATTTGGGAAAATCCAAATTCATTTACCTGGCGCAGGAATTTTAAACCTCAAGATTTATCAGGCAATTGCAAAAAATGTGAGCATGCATCCGAATGCCTTGGCGGTTGCTTTAACACAAGATTTACTATGAATAATTCTTTTTGTTCAGAAAATAAGTATTGCACTTATAACTTAATGATGGATAAAAAATAAATTTAATTTTTAATTAGATTGGAGATGATAAATATGAGTAAAAACAAAAAAGATAAAAATTTAAACGAAAAAGAAATTGAAAAAGTTTCGGGAGGAAAACAAGCTGGTGGCTGCTTAGCCCCTACGTTTCGTCCTCAGTTGTTAGAATATGGTGGACCTATGATATGCAAATACGGTGGACCAAAACTTACCCCTGCAATTGCATATGGTGGACCGCAACTTAGCCCTGTAAAAATTGAATCTTTGAAAAAAATACAACAAAAAAAGAAAACGTCAAGTCCTAATGAAGTTAAAAATTTACAGCCTTTTTCCGATGAAGATAAAAATTAATAAAAAATTTTATTCGTCTGGAGATGATAATTATGAGTGAAAGTAAAAAAGACAAAAAAAATAAGAATTTGAACGAAAAAGATGTCGAAAAAGTTTCGGGAGGAAAATTTATTGATAATATTAAAAATAAAATAAAAGATACAATAACTCCAATAATACTTCTTTTTAACCCCATCCCCCCTGCCATGAAATATGGTGCACATATTCCTGAATTGCCAAAAAGTTGTCTCAAGAATTTAGAAGAAAAAGACATTGAAAAAGTTTCAGGCGGGCAAAAAATAGATCCGAAATTTTATGAGAACCACCCGCAATTGTTGGCATATGGCGGGCCAGAGATGTTTAGACCCAAAAAATATGGCGGACCACCAATAATTAAGCCAAAAGAAAAAACTTCGAATCTTAATGAAGTTAAAAACTTACAGCCTTTTTCTGATGAAGATAAAGATAAAAATTAAAATTAATAAAAAATTTTATTCGATTGGAGATGATAACCATGAGTGAAAATAAAGAAAACAAAAAAAATAAAAATTTAAATGAAAAAGAAATTGAGAAAGTTTCAGGCGGGCAAAAAATAGACCCGAAATTTTATGAGAATCGCCTGTTCGATCCAAAAATTTTTGACAAAAATCATCCGCAGTTTATGATATGCAAATATGGCGGACCAGGAATGTTAAGACCCAAAAAATATGGTGGGCCACCAATAATTAAGCCAAAAGAAAAAAATTCGAATCCTAATGAGATTAAAAATTTACAGCCTTTTTCCGATGAAGATAAAGATAAAAATTAAAATTAATAAAAAATTATACCCGATTGGAGATGATAACCATGAGTGAAAATAAAGAAAACAAAAAAAATAAAAATTTAAATGAAAAAGAAATTGAGAAAGTTTCAGGCGGGCAAAAAATAGACCCGAAAT
>JAFSLT010000039.1 GCA_017448285.1 Clostridia bacterium | reverse complement strand
TTTCATTTTTTTATTTTTTATTTTTTCATCTTCAAGTTTTTTGTTTTCCAAATGTTTAACATACAGAGAAGAAAGTATAGCTACAGGAATTATTGCCGAAAGAGCATAAGCTGGCCAGAACTTTTGCATGTGTTCGCAAAATTTTGATTTTTTATTATTATCATTTTTATTATTTTTATATTCTATTAGCATTTTAAATACCTCCAAGACATTAACAATATTTTGATTATATCTAAAATTTGAAAAATTATCAAGTGTAATTAGCCATTCGGTATTACTAAAAGTACATAGAAGCAAGAGCAGCACGATACAAAAATAATAGAAGAGAGTTATCGATCATATTTCAACTTGACCAGCAATAATTTTTACGAGCAAAGTGAGCAAGGTAATGACGAAGAGGACGATTCATACGTTTGACATTAAAATTATGGTAATGTCAAAAAGCTATTACTAAACCAAAAGAAAAATAAACTTCTTTCGAAACTGGTAGCAAATATTCTCTCCTCCGGCGTCGCGGAGAAAAAAACCAAAACTTTTTATATTTTTTTGTAAATTTCGCTTGACAAATTAATTTCTGCGTTTTATAACAGCGTCGGGTATGGTGTTACCTACTGTTTTAAATTTTAGAACCCGTATTCACAAAATGAGATAAAAGAGATAAAATAGGAACTATGAAAAAAGAAAATAGGAAGTCGTACCCGAGCGACCTAACAGATAGACAGTGGAAAGAGATAGAGTCACTGTATACGGGAATGAGAAGATGCAAATGGAGCAAAAGGAACTATAGCTCTCATTTGAAAAGGGCAATACGTTTCCTTGAAGAATTTAGTTTCTCTCCGGCGCCGCCGGAGAGAACACATAAATTTCTATTTATAAGTAGAAAAATGCGCTCAACTTTGAACCTTAAAAGTAATCGGGCTATGCCGAAGGCTGCTTTTTTAAATTTCGAAAAAATCTATTTTAAAACGTAGTAAATTTCGAGCTTTTCCGTAGATATAATTAAAACGTCTTTTTCTTTATATACAACTTTTCTAATATTATACTTGTCAAAACTAAATTCAATTCCTTCCTTGCTCTTATTAATATTAAAACTTTTAATTTCTTTTTCACCATTAAATATATCAGCAATATCTTTTAAACGAGAATTATAACTCTTTTTTTGATTATTATTTTTGAACAACTTTTTGTTAGACAATGATTCAGGGACTTCTTTCTCATGTACTACGTATTCGTTACCATTGTCACAAACAAGTATAATTTTCTTCCAAAAATCGCCGGATTCATAATTAAGTATTTGGTTTTTTATAAATTCAAATTCTTTTCTTATTTCATCTTTAGATTCTGATTTATTAATTTCTCCATTAATTATTTGCATATTTTTTTGAGCAAAAGTTTTTTCATCACTTTTTTTACCTTTAATCAGCTTTAAAAGTGTAGGAGATTTTTTAAAAACTGTGTCACCTAAAATTTCATAACCCAATAAGCCTGCACCTAAAACTGAACCACCTACAATTAACCCTCTAATTAAATTGCTCATGCTTTTGGATTTTTTAAAAATTCTTGGGTTCACCGACTCAAAATTATTATTAAATGTCGCCCCCCTACTGCTGCAAGACTTTGCGAGCTTTGACTTTTGTTCATCGCCGAGGTTTTACCACCTAAAATTGACGCACAAGCGAGAAATAATGCGATTTTATTTTTACTAGGGCCTGTTAACACGAAGTAGAGAATCAAAAATGAAAGCGAAGTAAACTGTACCCAATATGGTGGACAGGAAAAGTTGATTTTCTAAAAAAATTATCAAGACGGTAAATACAATCGGAAGGAAATCTTAATGAGTGTCGGATGGAAGTTTAAAGTTATTCAAAAAACATTGAAAAAAAACGATAATCAACTAAATGTCACTATGCTTTGCGATATAGCAGGCGTGTCCCGATCGGGATACTACAGAATAACTAAAAATCTTTTTAACCGTAAATTTACAGAATATGTCCCTCGAAAAGTATTGCTTACAGATATACTTATCTTTCGTACAATAGCAGATTTGCTTATTTATCCACAATTCTGGATGCTTATACAAAGCAAATATTATCGTATGCCCTAAGTGATTCACCGGAATTAGATTTTGTTCTGGAAACAGTAAATAAACTGGTAAAAAATCATCGAATTGAGCTTTGCAAAGAAACATTAATTCATTCAGATCAAGGCTGTCACTAATGAACATTAGTTTTATACGTTTGATTAACGATAAAAAATTAAGGCAATCTATGTTAAGAAAAGGTAGTTGTTGGGATAACACCCCACAGGAAAGTTTTTTTGGGCACATGAAAGATGAAATATTTGATTTCGATACCATTCAGTAAAAACTCGGTTAAGAGTGAACGAATTAATAATCAAAACATTTGCGACTATACATTCGTAGGGCCAAGTTGGATAAATTTCGCTGCTGCAAATGTCCTTGACAAGGGGTACAGTTCACAAGTTTTTCTTAGATGATGTCAGAGAAAGACTTAAGTTTTTTTATTAATTTATATCTTCAATTTTAATTTTATGGTTTTTAAGTTTTGAATCGTAAGAAATTCCGACGGCAAGCTTTTGACCTGTGTAGTCTTTAAGAGAATCAGCATATCTTTTTTCTTTGATTTGCTTTAGAGCTTCTTCGGGTGTAGCGTTTTTCTTAAGTTCTAATATGAATGCAGGTTTCGATTTGTCATTCGGATAAAAAATGAAATCTGCCCTGCCGGCTCCTGCTTCCATTTCTCTTACAATTTTGTATTTAGTTCTCGCACTTAAATACACAAGTGTGATAACACATGCTAAAGAATTTTCATCATTATACTTAATAATTGGAATATTAATATCATGGGCTTCCTGGATTAGTTTTTCCATGGTTTCGGTATCTTTTTTTATGGTTGCCTCAAGCATTTGGTTGGATTTTAAAACTAGTTTTGAAATTTCTCCCATTTGATGGTTTCTCAGTGAGTAATCAAATTTCATACGAAGTTCTTTGTTTGGAATTTCCAAAGTTTCATCGTGATAACTTAAAAATCCATAAACTGTCATTGCAGACAAAATTTCATCGCGAGTATTCAAACTTATTTGTTCTGCACTATATCCTTCCAAATGAATATTAACAGGAATTCCAGAAACCATCTGAACTATGTCATTCCTGACATCTTCAACATTGTTTTCAATGTAATAGTTGATTTCATCCATCGGCCCGGTGTTTGTCCAGTAGCTTTGGCATATACCTCGTTTTAATGCATATACTACCGATCTTGGATTATAAACCTCGTGCCCTCCTTGAGTTTTATATCCATCGTACCATTCTTTGAGTTCATTCATTGAAATTTTTTCCTGCTTTGAGCACAAATTTTCAACTTCTTCGTTTGTAAAGCCAAAATATTTGTCATAATTGCTATCATTCAAAAAATTATACTCATCAAACATATTAAGCGCCGAACCTGCCGAATATTTTGCTATCGGCAAGACTCCTGTCATGTATGCAAGTTCCACATATGGTTTATCTTTTAATAAATCCCTTAAAAATTCCAAAAATTCTTTTCGTTCACCCTCTGAAAACAAATTATTGTTAAAAATATAATCCCACTCGTCTATTATGAATATAAAGCCTTGGCCGGTTTGATTGTAAACTTGAGTGAGTATTTTATAAATCGGATTTGTAATTTTTATCTGAACATTAGGAAAAATTTCCTGCAAATCATCAATTAAATCATCCGCGTAACCACTTATGAACTCTTTATAAGTACAATTTGGACTGGGAATTTGATTTAGAGTCATATAAATAACATTATGCTTATTCAGGTGCTGCAAATATGACGAGCTTTTACTTATTTCAAGCTTATTGAATAAATTTTTAAAATTCGCATTTTTGGAGTAATACGAAGCAAGCATCATGGCATTTATGGTTTTCCCAAATCTGCGAGGTCTGGTTATGCATACATATTTACTCGGCGTTTTTATATTTTCATTTAATTTACTTATAAATTCAGATTTATCTACAAAATACTTATAATTTGCAACTTCTGTAAAAGAATTACTGGTTATGGATGCATTCAAAAAATATGTCATTGCTTTCCTCCTACTGGTCTTAATTAGTTTTCTTATATTTCATTATACTATATTTTGAAAGATTTATAAACTTAATTCTTAAAAATTAAATTTATTAAAAATACATTACCATCGAATAATATAACATCACTCTTCTTTGACAAAATGGTATTCGTTATAATAAATTGGGTATTTTATTTTTTGCTTTGGAATTTTTGGGAGGTGGATTTTGTGCTAAAGTGCAAATATTGCGGTAGTACAAATGTTTCGGTTCAGGCGGTAGAGGGTAGCAAAACAAGGTCGGTTATAGTGTGCCAAGATTGTGGTAAAATTACTAAAGTTTAATCGTTAATATATTGTTTTATTTTTTTATTTTTCTTGTACTAAATCATAAATTTCAGGAGATATTGTTGCTTGGTGACTATTTTTCACATAATATTGTGGAACTTCACCTTCATTCTTTTTTCGTTTTTTGGTCAGAAAATCAATCTATAGCACTTCTGCAAAAGTGCATCTCCTTTATATTTTTCATTAGTCAAAATACTTTTAATTGTTGACGCAGTCCAAATTGTTTTTCTTGCGAGAGTAGGTATTTTTTCGTTTGTAAGGTATTTGGCAATTGCTGACATAGTTTTGCCTTCAAGAAACAATCTGTATATTAATTTTACAATTTTTGCTTCTTTTTCTATGAGTTTTGGGAATCCATCTTCTCCTTTTTCGTAACCCAAAAATTGTTTATAAGGCAAGCTTAGAACTCGTATTCACAAAATGAGATAAAAGTGATAAAATAGGAATTATGAAAAAAGGAAATAGGAAGTCGTACCCGAGCGACCTGACAGATAGTCAGTGGAAAGAGATAGAAGCACTGTATACGGGAATGAGAAAATGCAAATGGAGCAAAAGGGAACTGACAAATGCAGTATTGTATTTGGTAGATACAGGTTGTAAGTGGAGGCAATTACCACATGATTT
>JAFSLT010000038.1 GCA_017448285.1 Clostridia bacterium | reverse complement strand
TTTTGCAGATAACTCGTGGCTTGCGAGATTTAATTGTAATAAAATACTAAAATATAAAAATTATATTTCTGATAATTATGCTGTGTCAATAAATTTTAAAAATAATAATTATATAATATCACGAAAGGTATAAATTATGGCAAAAATCAGCACTAGGAATTTAAAGAAAGATATAAAAGACGGGATAATCAAAAATTTTTATTATTTTATCGGCGAAGAATTTTTTTTGATGAAGAATTTTACCGATAAGATATTTAGTGTGCAAAATAAAAATTTTGAAAGTAATTCTAAAAATAGTATCGATTTTTGCTTGTTTGACAGCGAGATATTAAATCTCGAGCAAATTTATAATGCAATAAATACTTTTCCGATGATTTCGGATAAAAAATTAATTTTAATCACGAGTTCTAATTTAAACGAAATGAAGCAGGAATTTTTCAAAAATTTTCTGAAAATTCTTTCGGATATTCCTAATTTTTGTACTGTAATTATCCAAGATACTTCTGTTCAGGATAAAAAAAATATGCAATATTTAGAATTTCTAAAAAAAATTTCTAACATTTCAGAATTTGCAGAATTCAAACGCGAGTCCGTAAGCGCACAAAAACAGGCAATAATTTGGGCTAAAAAATTGGGCAAAATTTTAAATAATGAAAATTCTAAATTTTTATGCCAAAAATGTTTTAATGATTTAAGTTCAATAAAAGCTTTAGTTGAAAATATATCAATTAGTTCAAACGAACAAGAAATTTCAAAGAATTTAATCGAAAAATTTTTGCCAAAATTCACTGAAAAATATAATGTTTATGATATTTCTAAAGCTATCAGAAACAAAGATATAGTTTTAGCGATTAAAATTACCGAAGCACTTTTGAGCCAAAACGAAGAAGCAAACAAAATTTTATCCGTAATTATTTCGGATTTTACAGATGCTTTTAAAATTAAGGAATCGAAAAAGGCGGGAATTTCGAAAAATGAATTTCTAAAACTTTTTAATTACAAAGGCAAAGAGTTTAAATTAAATTATGCCGAGATTCTTGCAAAAAATTTTGATATCGAAAAGGTTTTAAAAATACTACTCGATGCCGATATAAAAATAAAATCTTTCTCGGTTGCTCCTGAACTTATTTTAAATTCTGTTTTTAATAGCATGATGACATTAAAAAAATCGTAAAAATTATTCTTACTGGTAGCGCCGGAGTAAATTATGTAAATCTTTTATATCGCTATATTTTTCACGGAGATAATCTTTTATAAATTATTATTATCATCCACTTTTATCAATGTCTCTTGTTTCGTGTTAACAGACCTTAAAAAAAGACTTCTTTCGAAACCAGTAATATATATTCTCTCCGGCGACGCCGGAGAGAACTCTATTTTTAAGTTTGAAAAAAAATTAATTGACTTACATTTTTTTTTGATATACAATTCAAAATAGGTCAGAAAAGGTGAAGAAAAATACAAAGAGGTGATTTTATATGAAACAAACTTTAACTTTTACTGATATAGGTCAAAGAAAATTTAATACTATAATTTCAGGCATAATTGATATTTCGAACGATAAATCGAAATTTGAAAGTTTTTCAAAATTAAAATCTATGGATGAAGCTTTTGATTTTTTGCAAGTTTTTTATCCCGGAGATTACACCAAAGATGATTTTGCAAAATTTTTATTGATAATTATGGCGAATATTTATTATCGTTCAAAAGACTTTGCAAGGTATGAACTTTTTGAGCTCACTCTTGCGGATATAAAAAAACGCACCGGAACGGATTTTAAAAAATATCTGCAAAATTTTAGCAAAACGAAAAGTAAAAAACTCAGTGATGATGATGTTAACATTGCCGGTGGTGTTGGCGATAGAAAATTATCAAAAATAATTGCGGGGAGCATGGCGTTTTTGGTTCCGGTTTCTATGGCCAGTAATCATGTTCCTAGCGTTCAGGCGATGGGGTTAACTTTGTCGCGAGGTCAAAGTAAAACTAAAACTAAATCTTCCGGCGGGGTTTGGAACTGGATAAAAGAACATTGGAAGCCCATTGCGGCAGTTGTCGGTGTAGCAGCGGCAGGTATTACTGCATTTGCCACTTACAAACGCGTGCAGAGCGCTAAAAAGTATCAGGAAGCAGCTAACGAATATAACAAAGACAAAGAAGGTAATGAAAAAGTATCAACTAGCTTTTGGGATTATTTCCGTCCGGGAAGTAAGGCTAGAGATGATCTGGAAAGTAAAAAAGTTAAAGCAGAAGAAAAAAAGAAGATGAAGGAGGAAAAAGATAAAATTATAAGTGCTATAAAAGAGGACAGAAAAGATGGCGAAATAGTGGGAGGAAAACGACAGCTCATTTCAAGTACAGTAGAAATGATCCAAAAATTTGGTAAAAAATATAAGCTTGGTGATTTTAAAGGTAAAAATATTGAAGAAGCTGATCAATTTATATCTGGAGCAGAAGAGAAAGCTCAGTTTGGTACTGCTACTGATGAAGATAAAAAAAAGGAGCACGAAGGAATAGTAAAAGACAGCGACAAAGTCGGTGCTTCAAATGTTATACCAGGGTTAGCTGTGCTTATAGCAGGAGGGAAAGGACTTTGGGAATTTGGTAAAAGTATTTTTGATGGAATAGCTAACTTATCAAAAAAAGCAGGTGATATAGTTGAATTACCAAGCAAAGTATTAAGTTTACAAGAGAGATTTATTAGCATATTTGGCCACGATCGTGTTGAAAGTTACTACGATGACGAAGAAAAATTGTTTCAGACGGCGTTTATAGAGGAAGGACTTAACAGTATAATAAAGGGTCAAAAAACTCAAATGAGGCAATTAGCTTCTATCTTAGCAGCGTTTAACGTGAAAGCCAGAATGGCATCTACGTCAAGTGAATCTCAAAGCTTTATGGATTCTTCGCAACTCAATTCCAAGTGCGTCTTTTTAACCGGACCTTCCGGTACAGGTAAGTCGATGCTCACAAGTCTTGTGCCAAGATTCACTGCATGGAATATTGGTCATTTGACAATTAACTTAAACCAATATGATGGCAAAACAGATGTTAATACGTATTTAAGTAAGCAAGAAGAATTCAAAAACAGTGCCAGATATCTTGGAGGCAAATATGTTGTTATTAACATTGAAGAAATTGATAAAGTTTGTAAAGACCCGGTTATAAGAGAAAAGGTTAACCAGTGGTTGCATTCTGTTTACGACACCGGTAAAATCGGTGGGGGAGAGAAAGAATCTCCTGTTACTGTTGCAGCAGCATTGTTTTTGATGACTTCCAACGAACTTCCGTCGACGGACATTTTAATCAACGGAAAAGTTAAAGGATTAAATATAAAAGCTGGAGAACAAAAGATTGAAAGTTCAAACGAAAATAATTATATTGATGTTTTAAGGGCGCTGAGCAAAAATACTTCTCGTGAATTGCCAATTGAAAGGACTGGGGCATTAATTTCAAGGTCTGAAGTAATTGAGTTTAACCAAACCAGCGATGAATCTATGGAAGAAATTATCGATATGCATATAAAAGAGTTAAATTTAAGATTTTTGTCAAACGAAATGAATATGCCAATAAAAATCAATTATAGTGATAAGTTTAAGGAAAAGCTCGCGAGGTTAAGACACTCAGTAAAGTATAAAGATGGCGGAAGCCGAACATTAATAAATGATATTTTGAATGCAGTTCTTTCGGGAGTTGTGGCAAAATTCAATTCAATTAGCAATAATGACCAGTACAGCATAGAAACTGATAAGCAAGGAAATGTAGTTGAAGACAATCTTGCACAACTTTGGCTCGATTATACGGGGTTGGATAAGTCAGGGCTACACATTGCTATAAGAGATAAAGAAGAAGAAGCAGGGAATAACGGCGAAGAGCCTGATATGGTAGAAGAAGAGCTTAATGCAAATAGGAAACCTGAAGTTGAAAAGTTTATACAAAAACTTATGAATGATGAACTAAATAAAATCGTAGGTAGCCTTAGTACTGCGTATAATTCCGGCGTAGTCAAAGATTGGAATTCAATTTTGAGCCAGAAAAGCAAGTCGGTTATAAAGTCACTTTCCTCATTAGTTAGTTCGTATGTTGAAAACAGCAGTGTTGATAATCAAATAAAAGTGTTAGTTGACAAACGCAATGAACTTACGGATTTGATGAGCAAAAGAGGAATTTTAGATGATGAGTGGGAAGCTTTGAAAGAACTCAGAGACGTCGTTAATGCTAAAACTTCTGGTGCTGTTGCAGCTAAACGCAATAATGAAAAATCTAAAGTTTCATTAAGTTCGTTAAAAGAAGTTGTGGACGAAATTGAAAAAATAGCGCCTTTGGCTTCATCGATAAAACAATATGATTTATTTGCTGCCAATAACAAAAATTCTTTAAGTAGGATTTTTGAGATGCTTTCAGATAATGGCTTTAGGCAGTTTAGCGATGAAAGTAATATGACAGCTACAGCAAAACTTAACGAACTTATTAAAAATAAAGATTTAATCAAATCTTTAGAGCCTGATTTAAAAGACAAACAGCATATTGCCATTAAAAACTTTAAAGATTCTGTTCAAAAACAGATTGCAGCAATTAAATCAGAAGTAGAAAATAGGGCAAACGAAATCGATGAGATATTCAGTGATATAAAAGAGGCGAAAATTAATTCTTCTGTTGCAAGTTACAAATCGATTTTAAGTCAAACAGATTCTGAGTTTTTAAAGTCGTTGGTTTCGATGGTCAGTCCAGACACTTCCATTTCGGATATTGATAAACAATTAGATTTTGTTTTGGAACATAAATCAGAAATTAAAAGTGAATTGTTATCAATCGGTACTACTGATGAACAACTTGGGAATGCTAAATCTTTGAAATTTAAAATTCAACAGAATTCAAAAATTAATGATGTGAAAGAAGAAGTAAAAGAGGAAGCAAAAGAGGAAGTTAAAGAAGAAAACAAGGAAGTAAATATGGAAGTAAATAAGGAATCAGAAGAGAAAAAGGAAGTAAATAAAGATTCAGATGAGAAAGTAAAAAATAAAATAAATGAAGCCAACGAAGAGGATGGAGGATGAAAGTGAAGAAATAGAGGAAATGTAATAAAGGATAAAATTAAATAAAAGGCACTCTCTCCGGCGTCGCCGGAGAGAGCTCTTTTAAATTTTATTTTTCAATCTAAAAATAAATTTATTTTATCTGAACTTTTGCACCTTCGGCTTCTAATTTTGTTTTAATTTCTTCAGCCGATTCTTTGCTTACTTTCTCTTTTATGGTTTTAGGCGCACCGTCGACTAATTCTTTTGCCTCTTTAAGACCAAGACCGGTAATTTCTCGTACGGCTTTAATTACTTTAATCTTTTGGCTACCGGCTTCGCTTAAAATAACATCAAATTCAGTTTTTTCCGCCGCTGCCGCGCCGCCGGATTCCGCAGGTGCCGCCGCAACTGGAGCTACAGCTGCCGCCGAAACACCAAATTTCTCTTCAAGAGCCTTTACGAGCTCATTTAATTCCAATACACTTAAAGCTTCAACAGCTTCGATTAGTTTTTGAACTTTTTCTGATACTTCTGACATTTAAATTCCTCCAAATTAAAATTTAATATTATATTATGACTTTTTTTTGGCGACTTCCGAAAGCGCCACGACCAAAGCGCGCAGCAAGCCACTTAACACACAGGCAAAGCCAGATATAGGTGCATTCAGCCCACATAAAACCTGTGCTATTAGCTGCTCTTTGCTTGGCAGTTTTGCAATCGATTTTATGCTGGCAGCATCCGCCATTTTTCCTTCGATAAATCCTGCTTTTATTTTATAAAAATCATTATTTTTTGCAAAATCACAAAGGATTTTCGCGGCATCGGAATAGCTTGACTTGCTTGTGGCAACAACCGTAGTTCCGGTTAAAAATTCGTCCAAACCCGAAATTCCGGACATCTCAAGAGCTCTGCGCACGATATTGTTTTTTAAAACCCGATAATTAGCGCCGGATTCCCTGAGTTTTTTTCTAAGTTCGGTATCTTGTAAAACGTTTATTCCTTTATATTCGGCAAGAATTCCGACAAGTGATTCATTAAATTCATCCGAAAGTTCTTTGACTTGCTTTTTTTTCCGTTCGAGTATCTTCTCGCTTGGCAATAAAATCACCTCCTAGTGTTTAATCAGCCGAAAAAACACCGGAGGTATAATCCGAGGCTTCCTCGGCAGGCAAATTTAAGCTTTCGCACCTGCTGTCTTAGGAACAGCCATATTACTTTATCATTGTTATTTTTAAATGTCAAGCTTTTATGTATTTTCATTTGAAAAAAGCAAAAAATGAAAAATCTTCAATTGCCGGGGAGGGCATCTATCTATTTTCGCTAAGCATCTCTCCGGCGGCGCCGGAGAAAATGCTGAAATTTAACAAATTGATAAAGTCTCAACATGCTTGACACTTCAGAATTATTTAGATTGTTTAAAAAAATATTTTCTCCGGCATCGCTGAGTATTTCATCATTTTTGAAACTAATTTTGTTGGTTTATAAATTTAAACTTTTGAGCTTTTGTGTTGTTTACTTCCCAGCAACGAATATTAGTGCCATTTTTTGTTCCTGCACCCGCAACGTCCATCGCCAAAAGATTGCATACAGAAATTATTTTAAAACTTCCATCGCGGCGGAAATC